>NZ_JBJEHY010000070.1:0-15108 GCF_051876515.1 Nocardioides sp.
AGTACAAGCTCGAGGTCTGGGACTCCCCCAACTCGGCCGGCATCATCATCGACGCGGTGCGCGCCGCCAAGATCGCCAAGGACCGCGGCGTGGGTGGCCCGATCATCCCCGCCTCGGCGTACCTGATGAAGTCCCCGCCGGTGCAGATCGAGGACACCGAGGGTCGCGAGCTCCTCGAGAAGTTCATCTCCGGCGAGTGAGCCGGAGCCCGGGGCGGTGGCACCGACAGGTGTCCCGGCCCGGGCGCAGGCGAGCTCGTCCATCGGGCTCGCCGAGTGAGCCGGAGCCCGGGGCGGTGGCACCGACAGGTGTCCCGGCCCGGGCGCAGGCGAGCTCGTCCCAGGGCCCCGTACCGCTTCGGTGGTGCGGGGCCCTTGGCGTTCCGCGGCGGGTCCTCTCCCACTGACCCCAAGTTGGGTCAGGTGACCCACTTTGGGGTCGGTGGGAGAGGGTGCGGCCGATTTGGGGTCACTGGGAGAGGTTCTGGCACCTCGTGAACCTCTCCGACCGTCCCCACGTTGGGCCGACCTCCAGGACCCCCACCTGGGGGGAGGCCGGCGGCCCGCCGGACGCCTAGGCTGACCAGCAGGAGGTTCCCCATGACCGATTCCCCGTCCGTACCCCGCCACCTGCCCGCGCTCCCGGACGCCGACTGGCAGCGGGTGCTGTGCATCGTGGCCCACCCCGACGACATGGAGTACGGCACGTCGGCCGCCGTACGCACGTGGACCCAGCGCGGCGTCGAGGTCGCGTACGTCCTGCTCACCGCGGGTGAGGCCGGCATGTCCGAGGCGCCGGAGGTGGTGGCGCCGATCCGGGCCGCCGAGCAGCGCGCCGCCTGCGACACCGTCGGCGTCAGCAGCCTCACGATCCTCGACCACCCCGACGGCATGCTGGTGCCCGACCTGTCCCTGCGCCGCAGCGTGGCGCGCGAGATCCGCCGGTTCCGTCCGGACGCCGTGGTGACGGGCGAGTTCGCGTTCGAGGCGTACGGCGGACTCAACCAGGCCGACCACCGGGCCGCCGGCCTCGCGGTCGTCGACGGGGTCCGCGACGCCGACAACACGTGGGTGTTCCGCGAGCTCGCCGAGGAGGAGGGGCTGCCCAAGTGGAGGACGAAGGCGCTGCTCGTGGCCGGCTCGGCCGAGGCCACCCACGCGCTGGCCGTCGACCGCGCCGCCGTCGACGCCTCGGTCGCCTCCCTGCAGTGTCACGAGGCGTACCTGCGTCACGTCGTCGGACACCCCGACCCGGCCGACTTCGTCCCCGAGATCCTCCGCGGCGGCGGGCTGGCCGCCGGCACCGAGTACGCCGTGCCGTTCCGGGTGTACGACCTGGGTGGGCTCGGCGGCTGACGGAGTTCGTCACAACAGGACGGTTTCCCCGCCTAAGCGGGGAAACCGACCTCGTGCGGGGGTTGCAACACCCACAACAGGTACGAATCCCCCCATCGATCCCCTCTCGCACCGCCGGACCGATGAGTTTCGCCCCGCCCGCTGGTCCAACCACCATCGACCCACCGACTTCCACCAGGAGCGCACCATGCGACAGCTGATCGTCACCACCTTCGTCACCGCCGACGGCGTCATGGAGGGGCCGGGCGGCGGCGACCACCCGCACGCGGGCTGGACGTTCAAGGACGTGGAGTTCGACCCGGCGGCGTACGAGATCAAGGGCACCGAGCGGCCCGTCCCCTGATCCGCCGTCTTGTGTCATTCAGTTGACACAAGACGGTGGCTCGTCCAGTCTTGTGCCAGTTGGTTGACACAAATCCGGTTCAAGGGGGCCTCCGGTGGCACTGCCGCTCTACCTGTTCATCCTGGTTGCGCTGCTCGGCGTCACGATCGTCGTGGTCGTGGCCGTCGCCGTCAGCCTGTCGCGCTCCGACCGCACCCCCGCCGGCGCGGAGGAGCGTGCCGTCCGCGGTGTACGACTCGCCGGTCTGGCCCTCGGCACCGCGGCCGCCGCCTGGGTGCTGCTCGAGCCGACCCCGTTCGACCGGGGGCTCGGCAGCGTCGCCGTGATCGCACCCCTGTGCCTGGGCGCGATCACGCTGCTCGGCGTGGTCGTCGGTGAGCTGGTCGTACGCCCCCGCTTCAACGACGGCCCCCGCACCGCGACCCTGCGCCCGCGCCGGGTGCGCGACCACCTGCCGCCGAAGCTGACCCGCCTGGTCGTCGCCGTCACCGTGGCGGGGGTGCTGCTGTGCGCGTACACGGCGCTCACCGCCAGCGCCGATGACATGGGCCGCGACGGCCGCTCCCTGGCCGCCCGGTGCAGCGCCACCGTGAGTGCCGCAAGCGGGCCGTACCCCGGCAGCTTCTACGTGCTGCCGTACCTCGCGGGGCTGGCCGTCGTCGCAGCGATCGCCGTCGTCGCAGCCCTGCGGATCACCCGTCGCACCCTGGGCTCCGACGCGCCCAGCGCCGACCGCTACCGCAGCACCGGCCTCACCGCGGTCGTCAGCGCGTACGGCCTGACGATGAGCGTCCCGCTCGCGGGCATAGCGCTGGTGGCCGGCACCGCGCTGCTGGGCCACGAGTGCCCGCAGACCGGCTGGAGGATCGTCGGCGTCTCGGCCCTCGTCGTGGCCCTGTGCGCCGCCGGGACCGCCCTGATCAGCCTGGTCGGCCTGCTCGCTCCGGCCACCCTCTCCTCGGCCGACGAGCCCGCGCGCGAGACGGCCACCCGTGCCTGAGCCACGCCTGCGGGTCGACCCCGACGACCCCACTCCCGCCTTCGAGCAGGTACGCCGCGGCGTGCGCGACCTGGTCGCGACGGGCGCGCTGCGCCCCGGGGACCGCCTCCCGCCGCTGCGCCAGCTGGCCGGCGACCTGGGGCTGGCCGTGGGGACGGTGGCCCGGGCGTACGCCGAGCTCGAGCAGGAGGGGCTGCTGGTCTCGCGCCGGGGCGCAGGCACCCGGGTGGCCGCCGGCGTCCTGGTCGCCGGGCACGAAGTGCTGGACCGGCTGGCCCGCGACTACCTGGAGCGGACCCGGGCGGTCGGGCTCCCCGACGACGAGGCGCTCGAGGCCGTACGGCGACTCTCCCGCGGGTGACCTGACGCGCCCCGCATCCCGGGCGCAGGTAGATCCGCACCTGGACTCATCGGTCGACACCAACGCTCGTGGAAACGCCTCGCTAGACGACCAGCGACACGAGCATCACGAACGCGAACCCGACGACGGCGATCGCGGTCTCCAGCACGGACCACGACTTCAGGGTCTGACCGATGGTGAGGCCGAAGTACTCCTTGACCAGCCAGAACCCGGCGTCGTTGACGTGGGAGAAGAAGACCGAACCGCAGCCGATGGCCAGGACCAGCAGCGCCAGGTGCGGGCTGGACAGGTCGGCGGCCAGGCCGCTGACGATGCCCGAGGCGGTGATGGTGGCGACCGTCGCCGACCCGGTGGCGAGCCGTACGCCGACCGCGACCAGCCAACCGAGCAGCAGCACGTTGAAGCCCGCGTCGGCCGCCCAGTGCCCGATCACGTCGCCCACGCCCGCGTCGACCAGCATCTGCTTGAACCCGCCGCCGGCGGCCACGATCAGCAGGATCGAGGCGACGCCCGGCAGGCCGGCGCCCAGGCTGGAGGAGACCTCCGTACGGCTCATCCCGATGCCGAAGCCGAGGAAGACCATCGAGGCGAGCACGGCCAGCAGCAGCGCCACCGACGGCGTACCGATGAAGACGAGCACCTTCTGCAGGCCGTTCTCGGGGTCGTCGATGGCGAGCTCGGCGATCGCGCGGGCCAGCATCAGCAGCACCGGCAGCAGGATGCAGAAGACGGCAGCGGCGAAGCTCGGCCGGCGCCACCCCGTCGAGGCGGCGGCGTCCCCCGGCTCGTCCGCGGCGGTCGCCGACGCGTGGCTCCCCGCACCCGCCGACGACGCGCCGTCGGCCTCCGCCGCGAGGTGCTTGGCCCCCTGCTCGGCGGCCGTCCCGCCGCCACCGCCGGCGAGCACCGCGTGAGCCCGGATCGGCACCCACCGCTCGACCAGCACGGCCAGCAGCGGGCCACAGACGACCAGGGTGGGTACGGCGATGAGCAGGCCCAGCATCAGCGTCAGCCCGAGGTCCGCGTCGAGGTTGTCGATCGCGACCAGGGGGCCGGGGTGCGGCGGCACCAGTCCGTGCAGGATCGACAGGCCGGCCAGGGCGGGTACGGCCACCCGCATCACGGGCACGCCGGTGCGCAGGGCCACCAGGATGACGACGGGGACGACCAGCACCACGCCGACCTCGAAGAAGAGCGGCAGTCCCAGCAGCGCCGCGATGAGGGCCATCGCCCACGGGAGCCCCCGCGCCCCCACCTTCGACACGATGGTGTCGACGATCGCGGAGCTGCCCTGGGAGTCGGCCAGGATCTGGCCGACCATCGCGCCCAGCGCGATCAGGAGCCCGACCGACCCGACGGTGCCGCCGAACCCGCCGGTGAAGCTGGTGACGATGTCGGCCGGTGCCACGCCGGCGACGCCGCCCATGACGGCGGCGCCGAGGATCAGACCGATGAAGGGGTGGAACTTCGCCCACACGATGAGCAGCACCACGGCGGCGATGCCCAGCAGTGCGGCGATCAGGAGGCGGGTGTCAGAGGCGTCTGTCAGCGGTTCCAGGTCCACGGTTTCCTCCTTGCCGGCCCGTACGGGTCAGAGTTCTGTGGGGGCTCGTTCTGCGGTGGCCCGCTCGAGGCCGAGTGCCTCGGCGGCGCGGCGCACCACCTCGTCGGGGGTGGCGTCGATGGGGACGCGGACGCCGGGCTCGTCGGCCTCCAGCGGCTCCAACGTCTCGTACTGGCTGTGCAGCAGGCTCGGCGGCATGAAGTGGTCGGTACGCGCCGCGACGCGTTCGGCGACCAGGTCCTCGCCCGCGACCAGGTGGCAGAACCGCACGCTCGGGCGGCCCTCGCGCAGCAGGTCCCGGTAGGACCGGCGCAGGGCCGAGCAGGTGATGACGGCGGAGCGGCCCTCGGCCGCCTCGGCGCTGATCCAGTCGCCGATCGAGCGCAGCCACGGCCAACGGTCCTCGTCGGTGAGCGGGACGCCGGAGGCCATCTTGTCGACGTTGGCCTGCGGGTGGAACTGGTCGCCCTCGGCGAGGTCCCAGCCGGTGATCCGGGCAAGGCCCTCGGCGACGGTGGTCTTGCCCACCCCCGAGACTCCCATGACGATCACGTGGTCCGGCCGCACCTCTCGCACGCTACCCGGTCGGCTCCTCGCAGCGGAACAGCCAACCGACCCGGGCGGGTCCGCTCAGCGCGGGCCGTGCGTGTTGAGCCACAGCACCGGACCGGCCAGGCTCTCCCCCAGGTCGGCGATCGCGGCCAGCGCCTTGCCGGTGTAGACCGGCTCCAGCTCCATCCCCTGCTCGGCCGCGGCCGCGACCATCGCGACCGAGGCCGGGGTCGGGTCGCCGTACGTCGCCCCCAGCCAGTCGTCGCGGGCGTCGAGGTCCGGCACGGTCAGCGTCGGCACGTCGGTGGCGCCGCGCTCGCGCATCAGGTCGCCGGTGGCGTTGGCGAGGCGTACGAGGACCGGTGCGTCCAGCGGGAAGGAGTCGTTGACCACGGCCCCGAGCACCCGGGTACGCAGCCCGGCGAGGCGGAAGCCCAGCGCCAGACCGGCGACGGTGCCGCCGGAGCCGACCGGGACCACGCAGGTGCCGGGCTCGGGGAGCAGCCCCGCGGCGACCTGCTCGGCGACCTCGAGGGCGACGTCGACGTAGGCGAGGGTGCCGACCGCGTTGGAGCCGCCGGCGGGCAGGTACCAGGGCAGGCGCGGGCGGCCGCCGCCGAAGGAGTGACGGGCCAGGATCAGCGGTGCGGCGGCGGTGAGGCGCTGGGTCGAGGTGAAGCGGTGGATCCGGGCACCGGAGGCCTGCAGCCGCGCCCACTGCTCGCGCACGTGGTCGTCGACGGGCTGGTCGACCAGGCCCAGGACGGTCTCGAGGCCGTGCTCGGCGCCGTACCGGGCGCAGGCGAGACCCCAGTGGGTGCCGATCCCGCCGACGGTGAAGACGCGTCGCACGCCGCGCCGGTGCGCCTCGGGGATGATCCACTCGAGCTTGCGGACCTTGTTGCCGGCCCACGCGCCGTCACCGAAGGTGTTCTCCTCCTTGCACCACACCTCGCCGACCAGCCCGGGCAGCTCGAGCCGCCGGACGCCGGTGGGGGCGGAGCCCAGCACCGTACGACCCAGGTCGAGCCCGGGCCAGCGCCGGTGCAGGCCGGAGGTCACTGCTCGCACTCCTCCTTGATGCGGCGCAGCGTCTCGCGCATGCCGTCGACCAGCTCGGCGCCGAACGCGTCCTGCCCCCCGAAGGCGACCTTGGTCAGCCGCAGCGAGATCTGGCTGATGCCGTCCGGCACGACCCGCTCGTGGACGACCCGGGTGCCGCCGTCATCGGTGGGCGTCAGCGTGTACGACCAGATCGACTTGTTCTCCTTGATCCGGAACGCGATCTCCTCGTACGGGGTGAACCGCACGACCTTGGACTGGGTGGGCCACGCCTGCCAGCCGCGCCGGTTGATGTTGACCAGCTGGCTGCCCAGCCGCACCGGGCCGGGCGTACGCAGGAAGCTGCGCCACACCTGCGGGCTCCACCGTGACATCCGCGGCAGGTCCTGAACCAGCGCCCAGACGCGCTCCGGGGGTGCGGCGATCTCGATCGTCTCCGACAACAGGGGCGCGACGGTCTCAGGCATGGCGCCAGCGTAGGGCCTGACGCACCCCGACCGCCGTCGCCCACCAGCGATTACGGTGAGGCCCATCCGGGTAGGTGGGCGGACGGCGACGGGTGCCGGGCGCCCGGCCCGGAGGAACGCAGGGGGACGGATGGACTGGTTGGCGACGGTGCGCGCGGTGCACGAGCGGATCACCGTGGGCGACGCGCCCTCGCTGAAGGCCCTCAGCGAGGACGCCAACACCCTGGTCGACCAGCTGATCGAGGTCGAGGAGCTCATCACCCTTGCCCGCAGCTCCCCCCACTGGGTCGGGCTCGGCTCCCGCTTCTTCTCCACCCGTTCGTGGGGCGCGCTGGTCCTGACCCAGGTCGCCCGCCAGCGGCTCAACAGCTACTCGCTCATCCTCGGGTACGTGAGCGCCTCGCTGGAGAAGGCCGACACGTACATCAGCGAGCTGCTGCCCAAGGCCGAGGCGCACGAGGAGAAGATCCAGCAGCAGGCGGCGACGGAGGCGGACCCGGACGCCATCCTGCACCTGCAGGGTCTGGCCTTCGCCGCAGCGGCCAAGATCTGCGAGGCGAACCTCAACGAGGCGTACACGACCGCTCGCGGGGTGCTCACCCCCGAGTCGTTCAGCGACGAGGAGCGGGCCTGGCTCGAGGACGGGAAGGTCGAGTCGATGCAGCACCTCCTCGACGGCCCCAACCGGCAGGGCCCCGCGATCCCCGACATCTTCGGGGGCGGCCTGTCCACCGCCGACTGGATCCCCCAGGGCCTGGCCCACGACCCGGGCACCGGCTACACGTACCAGACGAGCTACACCAAGGACGGTCGCGCGCTGCTGTCGATCATCGACCCGGAGACCGGCAAGCAGATCACCTCCGTCGAGCTCGGCGGCAACCCGCCGCCCGACCACGCCGGCGGGGTCTCCGTGCACGACGGCACCGTGTGGGTGAGCTCGTCCACCAAGCCGCCGACCGTCATCCCGTACTCGCTCGCGGAGCTGCAGAACGCCGGGCCGTACACGACGGTCCCGCCCAAGGCTGACCCCACCGTCGTCGGCGGCGGGGCCTACCACACGGTCGTGGGCAACACGATGTACGCGGGGACGTTCGAGGAGCACGGCCCCGGCCAGATGTTCACCTACCAGTGGGACGGCAGCGGCTGGGTGAAGTCCGGCGGCCCCTTCACCACGCCGCAGCAGACCCAGGGCATCGCGGTGCAGGGCGACCAGATCGTCTTCAGCACCTCCTACGGCCGGGGCAACGAGGGTGACCTGCAGACGTACTCGCTCTCGGACGTGCTGGGCACCGACGGCGACGGTGGCCTCCCCGACCCGTCGCACCAGGTCGACCTGCCCACCATGGCCGAGGGCATCGCGCTGGGACCGGACGGCCTCCTGACCACCTTCGAGTCGGGCGCGCAGCACTACAGCACCAACCCCAAGGGCGAGGACCTGTGGGCCTCGCTCAACATGACGATCACCCCGTACTCGGCGCTGGGACTCAGCGGCGCGGACGGCCAGCTCGAGGTCGACCCCCCGAGCCTGCACGAGGCGGTGAAGCTGCTCCACCAGGCTGAGGACCGGCTCTCCGGCGTGCGCGACACGGTCAACGCCTTCCACGTGGGCGGCTGGGCGTTGGGAACCGTGAGCGGTGCCAGCCCGCTGCGGACCGCCGTCAACGACCACGCCGACGTCTCCGCCGACTGGGTCCGCTCGGCGCGACGCAGCACCGAGGCCTCGGCCGAGGCGACCAAGTCGGCGGCCGACTTCATGGAGAGCGCCGAGGACGTGGTGCGCGACGCGTTCGCCAAGGGTTCGGACCTGCTCGGCACGCTCAAGGACCGGCTCTCGTGACCCGCCGCCGCCCCGCCCTGACGGCCCTCCTGCTGCTGCCCGCGCTGGCCGCCTGCGGGGAGGACGCGCCCGAACCGGTCGAGCCGGAGACGCACCTGGTGGAGTACGCGGCCGCCGCCGACTGGCCCCAGGTCGACGAGCCGCGTCCCTCGACGGGCCTGGCGTTCCTGGAGCGCGGCGAGGCCCACCTGGCCGACGGGACGACGATCCGCACCGGCCCCGCCCGGGAGTTCACGCTCGCGGGCACGGGCGTCTGGTTCGTCGACGACGGCGACGACACCCTCGCCTACGCGACTGCCGACGGCGTCACGGAGTTCGACGTCACACCGCTGCCGGGCACGCTGCGCAGCTCGGTCGACGGCCGGTACCTCGCCTTCCTGCACCGTCCCACCGACGTGGCCGTCGCGGTCGTCGTCGACCTCGGCACCGGGCAGGAGGTCGTCTCCAGCAGCCGCGGCATGGGCGACCCCGACGACGACCTCGAGGACCTGTACGAGGACGCCACCCCGGAGGTGCTGGGGGTCGTGGACGGCGAGGCGTTCGTGGCGACACCCTCCGAGACGCTGCGCTACGACCTCGGCACCGGCGTCGTCTCCGTCGACGAGCGCGCCGCCGAGGGCACCGAGTGGTACCGCGCGGCGTACCCCGACGACGCCGCGAGCAACCCCGCCGGCACCTGGTCGTACGACCCCCGCGCCGCGTACGTCGACGCCCTGCTGGTCTCCGACGAGGTCGAGGTGGCGCCGCACGTGACCGGGCCGGACGCCGCCCTTGGGGACTACGTCATCGACCTGCGCGGCTGGCTCGACGACCGCACGGCCGTGGGGATCGCCTCCAACCTCGACCTGGGGGTGGACGCGCTGGTGACCTGTCGCGTGCCGTCGGGGGCCTGCACCCCGCTCAGCGGGTTCGGGACGGTGCTCGTCCCCAACGACGTCGAGACGTCGCCGACCCTGGTGCGGCGCTCCTGACGCACCGGGGGCGTCAGCCCACCGGCCGGGCTCAGGCCTGCTCGGACTCCCGCTGCGCCCACCAGGCGCGCAGCGCCGCCTCGGCGGCCTCCGGAGTCTGGGGACCCTCGTCCATGCGCAGCTCCAGCAGGAACGCGTACGCCTCGCCGACCACCCGGCTCGGCCCGATGCCCAGGATCTCCATGATCCGGGTGCCGTCGAGGTCGGGCCGGATCGAGGCGAGCTCCTCGGCCTCCGAGAGCCGGGCGATGCGCTCCTCGAGCGAGTCGTACGTGCGCCGCAGCCGCTCCGCCTTGCGCTTGTTGCGCGTCGTGCAGTCGGCGCGGGTCAGGATGTGCAGCCGCTCCACCTGGTCGCCGGCGTCGCGGACGTAGCGCCGCACCGCGGAGTCGGTCCACTCGCCCGAGCCGTACCCGTGGAAGCGCAGGTGCAGCTCGACCAGCTTGGAGACCGCGTCGATCTCGTCGTTGGAGAACCGCAGCGCCTTCATCCGCTTGCGGGTCAGCTTGGCGCCGACCACGTCGTGGTGGTGGAACGTGACCACGCCGCCGGCCTCGAACCTGCGGGTGCGCGGCTTGCCGACGTCGTGCATGAGCGCCGCGAACCGGGCCACGAAGTCGGGACCCTCGCCGAGCCGGTGCTCCAGGTCGATGGTCTGCTCCAGCACCGTGAGGGTGTGCTCGTACACGTCCTTGTGCGAGTGGTGCTCGTCGCGCTCGAGGGCCAGCGCGGGCAGCTCGGGCAGCACGTGGTCGGCCAGCCCGGTCTCGACGAGCAGGGTGAGCCCCAGACGCGGGTACGGGGCGCAGACCAGCTTCACCAGCTCGTCGCGGACCCGCTCGGCCGAGATGATCTCGATCCGGGCGGCCATCTCCGTCATCGCGGTGACCACCTCGGGCGCCGGGGTGAACCCGAGCTGGGCAGCGAAGCGGGCCGCGCGCATCATCCGCAGCGGGTCGTCGGAGAAGCTCATCTCGGGCGTGCCGGGGGTGCGCAGGGTGCGGTGAGCCAGGTCGACCAGCCCGCCGTACGGGTCCTCGAACTGGCGCCCGGGGACGGAGACCGCCATCGCGTTGACGGTGAAGTCGCGGCGACCGAGGTCGCCGACGAGGGTGTCGCCGAAGTTGACCTCGGGCTTGCGGGAGTCGGGGTCGTAGCTCTCGGAGCGGTACGTGGTGATCTCGATGTCCCACTCGCCCTTGCGACACCCGATCGTCCCGAACGCGCGGCCCATGTCCCAGGTCGCCTCGGCCCACCCCTTGAGGAGCCGTTCGGTCACCTCGGGCCGGGCGGAGGTGGTGAAGTCCAGGTCGCTCTGGAGCCTGCCGAGCATCGCGTCGCGCACCGGGCCGCCGACCAGCGCCAGCTCCTCGCCGGCGGCGGCGAACCGCGCACCGAGCTCGTCGATGACCGGACCGATCCGGTCGAGCTCGGCGCCGACACGGCGCTGGACCTCGACGATCTGGAGCGGGGCGAAGGATGCGTCGGACACGACAGGCCACTCTACGGTCCGGGGCCGGGGACCGAGCAACTAGAGTCGCACCGTGCCCCGTCGCTCCCGGTTCCGTCGCGCCCTCGTGTCGACGGCTGCCGGGCGCGGACCACGGCCCGTACGCCACCTCGTCGCGCTCGCACTGCTGCTGACCCTGGTCACCGCGCCGCTGCTGGCGGCCCTGCAGAGCGTCGCGCTCCCCGCGTCCGCCGCGGCCAAGCCGCGCGCCGCGGAGGCCGACCCGCTGCTGGTCCACATCGACCAGGTCCCCGACACGATCCCGGCGTCCGGCACGTTCCGCGTGGACGGGACGGTCACCAACAACACCGACGAGCAGTGGCTGGCGATCAACCTGCACCTGTTCAACTCCTCGGTCCCGCTCGCCAACGCCGACCTGCTGGCGGAGTCCGCGGCCCAGGACCCCAACGAGTACTTCGGCGACCGGATCACCGAGACCGGCTCGTTCGCGCGGGTCGAGGTCCTCGAGCCGGGCCAGTCGGCCTCGTTCCGGATCACGGTCACCGTCGAGCAGATGGGCCTGGTGGGCGCACAGGCCGGCGTCTACTCCGTCGGCGTGCACGCGTTCGGCGACTCCAGCACCCCCCGCGACACGGTCGCCGACGGGCGCGCCCGCACCTTCGTACCCGTGGTCGACCCCGGCAAGCGCCAGGTGGAGGTCTCGGTCGTCGTCCCCGTCCGCGGGGAGATCTGGTTCACCCCCGAGGGCCGCCTCGACCGCGTCGAGCGCTGGAAGCGGTCGCTCTCGCCGGGCGGGCGCCTGCACACGCTGCTCGAGCTCGACGACGCCGACGTGAGCGTCTCCTGGCTGGTCGACCCCGCCGTGCTGGCGGCCGTCAGCCGGCTCGCGGCCGGCAACCCGGCGCGCAGCAGCGACCCCGTCGACTCTCCCACCGAGAGCCCCGGGACCGACGACCCGTCCCCGACCGGCACCACCTCCCCGTCCTCGCCCGACACCGGGACCCCGTCGTGGGAGGAGGACGCACGGGTCACCCCCGTGCACCCGCCGCTCCCCGAGGGCACCGAGCTCAGCGAGGCTGAGGCCGAGGTCGCCCAGGTCGCCACCGACTGGCTCGCCGAGTTCCGTGACGTCACCGAGGGCGGCGACGTGCTCGCGCTCCCGTACGGCGACGTCGACGTCTCCGCCGCCGCCAGGCACCAGCCCGGCACGGTGGCCGCCGCGGTCAAGCGCAGCAAGGAGGTGATGGACCTCCTCGAGATCCCCTCGCGTTCGGCGATCGCGCCGCGCACCGGGCTGCTCTCCGCGGAGGCCGCCGCCACGGTTCCCGAGGACACCCTCGTCCTGCTCTCCGACACCGCCTTCACCCTCGCCCCCTCCGCGCCCGACGGCGTGGTCGACCTGGCGGGCCGGACCACGGTCGTGACCAGTGCCGCCGCGGCCACCGGTGGCCCGGGTCCGACCACCGCCACCGACCCGCTGGCCCTGCGCCAGCGGCTGGTGAGCGAGGCCGCGCTGCGGCTCACCTCCGACGAACCCTCGCCGGTCGTGCTGGTGCTGCCGTCCGGGTGGACGCCCGAGGACCCGTCCCGTCTGCTGGAGGGCATCGAGTCGAGGTGGCTGTCCGTCGCCCCGGTCCGCTCGCTCGCCGTCAACCAGACGAAGCCGGTCAGCACGGACCAGCTGAGCTACTCCGAGTCCGACGCCGAGGAGGAGCTGCCCGAGTACGTCTTCTCCCGGGCCAAGGACCTCACCAAGGCGGCCGAGCTGTTCGAGAACGTCCTGACCCGCCTCACGACCGTCGTCGGCCAGGCCTCCGACGAGGCGTACGTCTCCGTCTCCGAGGGCCGGCGTGCCAACCCGCAGGACTCCGCGCTGCACCTGTCCGACACCGCCCGCACGTTCTTCGAGCAGTTGACCCGGATCACCGTGGAGGTGCCGCGGGCCATCACGCTGACCAGCGCCTCGGGCACGGTCGGCGCCACCATCGTCAACGGGATCGACCAGCCGGTCACGGTGCGCCTGGCGACCACGTCCGACGACGGGCTGGAGATCGACGACGCCGGGGAGGTCCAGATCGCCCCGGGCGCGCGGCACCGGCTCCTGCTCAACGTGCGCGCCACCCGCCAGGGGCGCCACGACGTGCACCTGCTGGTGACCAGCGTCGACGGGGTGCCGCTCGGTGCGCAGACCTCGCTCCCGCTGCGCTCCTCCATCATCAGCGACAAGGTGTGGGGCGCGCTGGCGACCGCTGCCGGCCTGCTCTTCGTCACCGTCACCTACCGGATCGTGCGGCGCATCCGCGGCGTCCGGGCCGGTGACCCCGTACGACCGCCGCTCCCCGGCGACGACCCCGCGCCGGAGCCTGAGCCGGAGGAGCAGCCGTGAGCGACAGCCGGATCCTCTCCTCCAGCGCCGTCATGGCGGCCGGGACGATGGTGTCGCGCGCCTCGGGCTACCTGCGCACGCTGCTGCTGGTCGCGGCGCTGGGCGCCTCGACGCACGCCGACATCTTCAACCTCGCCAACACCGTGCCGAACATGGTCTACATCCTGGTCGCCGGCGGCATCTTCAACGCCGTCCTGGTGCCCCAGCTGGTGCGGAGCATGAAGAACGACGAGGACGGCGGCGAGGCGTACGCCAACCGCGTCATCACGCTCGCGGCGCTCTTCCTCGGCCTCGTCACGGTCGTGCTGGTCGTCGCCGCCCCGCAGGTGATGTCGATCTTCCTCGACGCCCGCTGGGACCGCCCCGACATGGCCGCCCAGCGCGAGTCCATCAACGCGTTCGCGCGCTACTGCCTGCCGCAGGTCTTCTTCTACGGCATGTTCGTGCTGGTCGGGCAGGTCCTCAACGCGCGCGGCCGGTTCGGGCCGATGATGTGGGCGCCGATCGCCAACAACGTCATCTCGGTCGGCGTGCTGCTGGTCTACCTGCTGGTCTTCGGCAAGGCCACCGGCGACGAGCGCTTCGGCGCCTTCAGTCCCGCCCAGGAGGCCGTGCTCGGCATCGGCTCGACGCTCGGCATCGCCGTGCAGTTCCTCGTGCTGCTGCCGTACCTGCGCTCCGCCGGGTTCCGGTACCGGCCGCGCACCGACTTCCGCAACGCCGGCCTGGGGCACACGCTGCGTCTGGGCGTGTGGACGGTGCTGTTCGTGCTGGCCAACCAGGTCGCGTACACGGTGGTGGCCCGGCTCGCCTCGTCGGGCACCGTGGACTCCGCCGAGGGCACCGGATACACCGTCTACTCCAGCGCCTTCATGATCATGATGGTCCCGCACGCGATCATCACCGTCTCGCTGGCCACCGCGCTGCTCCCGCTGCTGTCCAAGCAGGCCGCCGACGGGGACCTGCGCTCGCTCGGCACCTCGCTGGCCTCCGGGCTGCGCAACTCGCTGGTCGTGGTGATCCCGTTCGTGATGCTCATCCCGGTGGTCAGCCGGGACGTGGCGAGCGTGCTGTTCGAGTGGGGCGCCGGCGCGGACTCCTCGAGCCTCTTCGCCCCGTCCCTGGTGGTCTTCGCCCCGGGGCTGCTCTTCTTCACCTTCCACTACTTCATGCTCCGCGGCTTCTACGCCCTCGAGCAGACCCGCACCGCCTTCCTCGTGCAGCTCGTGATCGCGGCGGTCAACATCGTGATGGCGCTCCTGCTGGTGGGTCGCGCCAACCCGGCCAGCACCGCACCCGCGCTGGCGATGGCGTACGGCTGCGCCTACCTCGTCGGCGCGGCGATCTCGTACGCCACGCTGGCCCGCCAGCTGGGCACCCTGGACTCGGGCGTCCTGGTGCGGTTCCTCGTACGGATGCTGCTGGCCGGCGCGGTCGGGACCGCCGTGGCCTGGGCGCTCAACCTCGGCCTGACCGAGGTGGACCTCGACGGCAAGGCGTGGTCCCTGGTGCGCGGCGGCACCGTCGCCCTGGTCGGTCTGACCATCACCCTCGCGCTCGCCCGGGCGATGCGGGTGCGCGAGGTGACGGCCGTTCTCAACACGGTCACAGCACGCCTGCGCCGCTCGTGAATCCGCCTACGATGGGCCGAGGAGACCGCAGCTGGTGGGGAGCGAGGTGAGCGGGTGGGCACGTCACTGAACGCCGGCGACCGCCTGGCCGGCCGCTACGTGCTCTCC
>NZ_JBJEHY010000071.1:0-14945 GCF_051876515.1 Nocardioides sp.
CACCAGCGTCCTGCCGCCGCGTACGGCCGAGGAGGGGTACCACCTGTCCGAGGACCTCGCCGACGACGCCATCTCCTGGCTGCGCCGGCACAAGACGTTGCGCCAGGACGACCCCTTCTTCATGTACTGGGCCAGTGGGGCGATCCACGGGCCGCACCACGTCGGCAAGGAGTGGGCAGACAAGTACGCCGGGAGGTTCGACGACGGCTGGGACGCCTACCGGGAGCGGGCTCACGTGCGAGCCATCGAGCGCGGCTGGATCCCTGCGGACGCGGAGCTGACGCCGCGTGACCCCCAGATGGCGGCGTGGGAGGACATCCCGGAGTCCGAGCGTGCCTTCCAGGCGCGGCTGATGGAGGTGGCCGCCGGCTTCGGTGAGCACGTGGACCACCAGGTGGGGCGCCTGCTCGACGAGCTGGACTCGCTGGGGTACGCGGAGGACACCTTGGTCTTCTACATCTGGGGCGACAACGGGTCCTCGGCGGAGGGGCAGAACGGCACGATCAGCGAGCTGCTCGCCCAGAACGGCATCCCCTCCACGATCGGGCAGCACCTGGCGGCTCTGGAGGAGCTCGGGGGACTCGACGTTCTCGGGTCCCCGGCGACCGACAACATGTACCACGCCGGGTGGGCGTGGGCCGGGTCCACTCCGTACAAGGGGGTCAAGCTGCTGGCCTCGCACCTGGGCGGCACGCGCAACCCGATGGCCGTGCGCTGGCCGGCCCGGATCGAGCCCGACGGGGTGCCCCGCTCCCAGTTCCACCACTGCAACGACCTCTTCCCGACGGTGCTGGAGATCGTGGGGATCACCCCGCCCAGCACGGTCAACGGTGTGCCGCAGAAGAGCGTCGACGGCGTCAGCTTCGCCTACGCGCTGGAGGACCCGCACGCCGAGGGGCGCCTGCGGACGCAGTACTTCGAGGTGATGGGCAGCCGTGCGATCTACCACGACGGCTGGATGGCGTCGGCGCGCGGACCGCGGCTGCCGTGGGTGCCCGGACTGCCGCCGGGGATCGACCGCTGGACCCCCGACGAGGACGTGTGGGAGCTCTACCACCTCGACGAGGACTGGAGCCAGGCCCGTGACCTGGCGGCCGAGCACCCGGAGAAGCTAGCCCGGCTCAAGGAACTCTTCCTCGTCGAGTCGGTCCGCAACGACGTGCTGCCGGTGGGTGGTGGCCTGTGGGTGATGACGATGCACCCCGAGGACCGGCCGCAGTCGCCCTACACGGAGTGGGAGATGTTCGACAGCACCTGCCGGGTGCCGGAGTCGGCGGCGCCCACGCTGGGGAACCGGTCGTCGGTGGTGACGTTCGAGGTGGATCTGCCCGAGGCCGCGTCCGGGGTGCTCTACAAGCTGGGGCAGGCGTCGGGCGGCCTGACGGTCTACCTGGACCAGGGGCGGCTGTTCTACGAGTACAACCTGTTCCTGATCGACCGGACCATCATCTCCACTGCCGAGCCGCTGCCGGCGGGGCCGCGGACCATCGTGGTCCGGTCGACGCGGCACAGCCCGGCCCCGACCTCGGGGATGGACGTCGTGGTCGAGGTCGACGGCGCGCCCGTGGCCTCCGGGACCGTCCCGGTCCTCGCCAACGTCGGCTTCTCCGCCAACGACGGTCTCGACATCGGCCGGGCCCTGGGGTCACCGGTCTCGCTGGCGTACCGCGACCGGGCACCGTTCCCGTTCGAGGGAGAGCTGCGGCGGGTGCACATGGCGTACGCCTGAGGCGACGCGTGCGCCAGCAGTCCGTCCGGCCCGGGCCCCGACCCCGCGCATGTGCGGGTGCCGTACACGCCGTCACGCTGCTTGTCGGCCAGATTGCTCAACGCCTCCAGCGACTCGGCCCGCAGCACGCACCCGTGGGCGGGGAGGTGGTCGACGGCTCCCCGCCGAAATGGGCGTCGGTCTAGCGCGGGACGCGCACCAGCAGCCGCCCGTGGATGCACTCCATCCGCAGCTCCTTGCCGGCGCCGACGGAGTCGCCGTCGAGCTGGCGCGGGACGTCGGTGGCGGCCCGGACCACCACGGACGCGCCCGTGAAGCGGTCGATCAGCTCGTCCGTGCGCTGCGACTTGGCGAGCACCCGGACGGCCAGCGGCAGCCAGGAGAGGAACTTCTTGGGGTGCAGCAGCACCACGTCGACCTGGCCGTCGTCGATGGTGGCGTCGGGCAGCAACGGCATCCCGGCCTGCAGGTAGCCGACATTGCCGACGACGACGGTGCGGGCGCGGTGCGTGGTGAACTCGCCGCCGTCGACGGAGATCTCGACCTTGATCGCGGGGAACATCAGCGACTTCAGGCCGCTGATGACGTACGCCAGCCAGCCGACCTTCTTCTTGATGTCGTCGTTGACGCCCTCCATGATCGCGGCGTCGAAGCCCATGCCGGCCATCACCATGAAGTGGGTGTCCTCGAAGCCGTCGCCCGACACCTCGACGAGGTCGATGGCGCGGTCCTGGCCGTTGAGGCCGACGTCGATCGCGGAGCGCAGGTAGAGCGGGATGTCGAGGTTGCGGGCCAGCAGGTTGCCGGTGCCGGCGGGGATGATCCCGACCGGGATGCCGGTGCCGGCCAGGGTCGCGCAGACCTCGCGGACCGTACCGTCGCCGCCGCAGACCAGGACCAGGTCGGCCTCGCCCTCGATCGCGGCGCGCGCCATGCCCGTGCCCGGGTCCTCGATCGTCGTGTACTGCCACTGCGGCTCCGACCAGCCGGACTCCGCGGCCATCGCGGTCACGATCGAGCGGAACTGGCCGGCGTCCTCGACCTTGATCGGGTTGAGGACGACGGTGAGGCGCTTGGCGGAGGTGAACGTCTCCACCAGCGGCTCCTCCTTGACCGCGTGGCCGCGGGGCAGGGGCGAGAGGACGACCAGCCAGACCAGCGCGACGGCCGTGCCCAGCGCGATCCCGGCGATGACGTCGCTGGGGAAGTGGCGGCCGAGCAGCACCCGGTCGAGGCCGACGAGCAGGACCAGCAGCACCCCCAGGACGTACGCGAACCGGCGCAGCCCGCCCCGGCGTACGAACATCAGGACCAGCACCAGCAGCAGCGTCACCATCGAGGAGATCGCGGTCGCGTGGCCCGAGGGGAACGACTGCGTCTCGTGCAGGTCCGTGAGCCACTGCCACTCGGGGCGGTCGCGGTCGAAGACCATCTTGAGCAGCCGGTTCGCGAGCGTCGAGGTGATCATGACGCCGACCACGTACCCGGCGGCGCGACGGTGACCCTTCCACAGCAGCAGCGCCGCGATGACGACGGTGTAGATCGTCATCGCGATGGTGTCGAAGGCGACCTCGACCACGTGCAGCACGCTGACGAGGAGCGGGAACTCGTCGGCCCAGTCCTCCGCGTCACGCCCCAGCAGGTCGAACCCGTCGAGCGGCGAGGAGTCGTTGAAGGTCAGCGCCGCGAGGACTCCGAAGACGACGAGGAGCACGGCGGCCCACCCGAGGGGCACACGAGGGCGATCTAGCACCGGGCAAGTATGCCTGCCCGCGCGGTCCCGGCGCCCGGAACACCCTGCTGCGTACGCTCGACCCATGGCTCTGCCCATCGAGCAGTACGCACTGGTCGGGGACCGGCGCACGGGTGCGCTGGTCGGCACGGACGGCTCCATCGACTGGCTGTGCCTGCCCGCCTTCGACTCGCCCGCCTGCTTCGCCGCGCTGCTGGGCACCGAGGACCACGGCCGCTGGCAGCTCTGCCCGGCCGAGGAGTACGAGGTGAGCCGCCGCTACGTCGGGAACTCGACGGTGCTGGAGACGACGTTCACCACCGCTGGCGGCGAGGTGGTCCTGGTCGACGCGATGCCGCGCGAGGAGGACCGGGCCGACGTGGTGCGCCGGGTGCGCGGGGTGCGGGGGACCGTACGGATGCGCCACGACTGGCGGGTGCGGTTCGACTACGGCCACGTGGTGCCGTGGGTGCGCCGCCGCACCGTCGACGGCGAGCAGGTGATCACGGCCGTCGGCGGGCCCGACCAGCTGGTCCTGCACGGCCCGCGGCTGCCCGAGGCGGTCGACCACCGCCACGCCGACGAGTTCGACGTCTCCGCCGGCGAGGAGCTGCTGTTCTCCACGACCTGGATCCCCTCGTACGCCTCGCCGTCGGGTCTCGGCCCGGTCGCCGACCGGATCAGCGCCACCGTCGTGGAGGACGAGCGCTGGGCCGAGGTGTGCCGTACCGACGTCCCGCACGCCGACCTGGTGGCCCGCTCGCTGGTGACGCTGCGGCTCATGACCGACGAGGTGACCGGCGGGATCGTGGCGGCGCCGACGACGTCGCTGCCCGAGGAGTTCGGGGGCGAGCGCAACTGGGACTACCGCTACTGCTGGCTCCGCGACTCCGCGCTGACCATCGGGGCACTGGTGCGGGGCGGCTACACCGAGGAGGCCGCCCTGTGGCGCAGCTGGCTGCTGCGCGCGGTCGCCGGGGACCCGCAGGACGTGCAGATCATGTACGCCCTCGACGGCTCGCGGCGGCTGCCCGAGATGACGCTGGACCACCTGCCCGGGTACGCCGGCTCCCGCCCGGTCCGCATCGGCAACGGTGCGGCCGGGCAGCGCCAGCTCGACGTGTTCGGCGAGGTGATGATCGGGCTGGGCGAGCTGCGCGACGCCGTCGGTCACGCCGACGACCACGCCTGGGCGCTGCAGCGCAGCCTGGTCGAGGGCCTGGTCGGCTCGTGGGACGTCGCCGACAACGGCCTGTGGGAGATCCGCGGGCCGCAGCGCCACTTCACCCAGTCCCGGGCGATGGTGTGGGCGGCGTTCGACCGGGCGGTGCGCGCGGTCGAGGAGTTCGGCCTCGACGGGCCGGTGGAGCGGTGGCGCGCCACCCGCGACGTGGTGGGCGCGCAGGTGCTCGACCAGGGGTACGACCCGGTGCGCAACACCTTCCTCCAGTCGTACGGCGGCACCGAGGTCGACGCGTCCCTGCTGGTGCTGCCCCGCACCGGGATCGTCGCCGGCGACGACCCGCGGATGCTCGGCACGATCGAGGCGGTGGAGCGCGACCTGATGCGCGACGGCCTGCTGCTGCGCTACCGCACCGGGTCGGGAGTCGACGGGTTGTCCGGCGACGAGCACCCCTTCCTGGCCTGCTCGTTCTGGCTGGTCTCCGCGTACGCCGGCGCCGGTCGCCTCGACGACGCGACCGCCCTGTTCGACCGGTTGTGCGCGCTGGCGAACGACGTCGGGCTGCTCTCGGAGGAGTACGACGTCACCCACGGGCGGATGGCCGGGAACTTCCCGCAGGCGTTCAGCCACCTGGCGCTGGTGCGGGCCGCCTTCGACCTGCGGGACGCCGGCGCGGGCGCGGGATCGTCGCCTGTCGGCGCCGCCGGATAGCCTGTCGACGTGATCGACCCTCGCCTGCTCCGTGACACGCCCGACCTCGTCCGCGCCGCCCAGGCCAAGCGCGGTCTCTCCGCCGACGTCGTCGACGTCGCGCTGGCGGCCGACGAGGCCCGCCGCAGTGCGATCTCCTCGTACGAGGCGAAGCGGTCCGAGCAGAAGTCGATGGGCAAGCTCGTCGCCCAGGCCACGGGCGACGAGAAGGCCGAGCTGCTGGCCCGCACCAAGTCGCTGTCGGCCGAGGTCAAGGAGCTCGAGGCCGCGCAGGTCGCCGCCGAGGCTGCCTGGGACGCCGCGATCAAGGCGATCCCCAACGTGGCCGCCGAGGAGTCGCCCGAGGGTGGCGAGGACGACTTCGTGGTCCTCGAGACCGTCGGCACCCCGCGCGACTTCGCCGCGGAGGGCTTCGAGCCGCGCGACCACATCGAGCTCGGCAAGCTGCTCGGCGCGATCGACCTCGAGCGCGGCGCCAAGGTGTCGGGCTCGCGCTTCTACTTCCTCACCGGTGTCGGCGCCCAGCTCGAGCTGGCGCTGGTGAACATGGCGATGGACCAGGCCCGCAACGCCGGGTTCACGCAGGTCATCGCCCCGTCGCTGGTCAAGCCGCGCGCCATGGAGGGCACCGGCTTCCTCGGCCAGGCCGCCGATGACGTCTACCGCATCGAGGGCGAGGACCTCTACCTCGTGGGCACCTCCGAGGTGCCGATGGCGGCGTACCACTCCGACGAGATCCTCGAGACGGCGTCGCTGCCGCGCCGGTACGCCTCGTTCAGCCCCTGCTTCCGCAAGGAGGCCGGCTCGCACGGCAAGGACACCAAGGGCATCATCCGGGTGCACTGGTTCGACAAGGTGGAGATGTTCGTCTACACCACCGTCGAGGAGTCGTACGCCGAGCACCAGCGGCTGCTGGCGTGGGAGAAGGAGTTCCTCGACAAGCTCGAGCTGGCGTACCAGGTCATCGACGTCGCCGCCGGCGACCTGGGTCTGTCGGCGCAGCGCAAGTTCGACTGCGAGGCGTGGATCCCCACCCAGGGCAAGTACCGCGAGCTGACCTCGACGTCGAACTGCACCGAGTTCCAGGCCCGCCGCCTCGACATCCGCCAGCGCGACGAGCACGGCACCAAGCCGGTCGCCACGCTCAACGGCACGCTGACTGCGATCACCCGCACGATCGTCGCGATCCTCGAGACGCACCAGCAGCCCGACGGCTCGGTCAAGCTTCCCGCGGCGCTGGTCCCGTACATGGGCGGCCTCGAGGTGCTGACGCCGATCGGCGGTCAGGCTTGACGCCCGACAAGGCACCCAAGCCTCTGGGCTGGACGCCGCGCCTGCTGGCGCTCGACATCGACGGCACCCTGCTGCGCTGGGTCGCCGACTCCGGCGGCGTGCACGGCGAGGTGCCGGCGCGCGTACGCGAGGCGATCCGGCGCGCGTCCGCGCAGGGCTGCCACGTCGTGCTCTCCAGCGGCCGCTCCCTGCACGCGATGACGCCCATCGCCGACCAGCTCGGCCTGCCCGCCGACGGCGACGATCCGCTGTGGATCGTCGCGTCCAACGGCGCCGTGGTGCTGCGCTACCCGCCCGTCGAGGTCGTGTACGAGGAGACGTTCGACGCCTCCGCGGCGGTCCTCGCGCTGCTGCGTGAGCACCCGACCGCGATCATCGGTGTCGAGGAGCGCGGCGTCGGCTACCGGGTGACGCGCCCGTTCCCGCCGGGTGAGCTCAACGGCCAGACGCGGGTGACGCCGGTGGAGGAGCTGATCGCGGAGCCGGTGAGCCGTGTGATCGTGCGCGACCCCGACTCGACGCCGGAGGAGTTCGCCGAGCTGGCGCGGCGCCTGGGCCTGCACGGCACCGACTACGTCATCGGCTGGACCGCCTGGATGGACCTCGCCCCGCGGGGCATCTCCAAGGCGTCCGGTCTGCAGCACGTCGCCGAGCGGATCGGCGTCGACCCCGAGGACGCGCTGGCCATCGGCGACGGCCGCAACGACCTGGAGATGTTTGCCTGGGCCGGCCGCGCGGTCGCGATGGGCCAGGCGATCGACGAGGTCAAGGACGCCGCCGACCACGTCACCGCGCCCGTCGAGCTCGACGGTGCGGCCGAGGAGATCGAGCGCTGGTTCGGTCGCGATGGCTGACGAGCTCCTCGACCCCCGCGACGTACGACCCCGCCTGGTCGCCACGGACCTCGACGGCACCCTCCTCGACAGCGAGGGCAAGGTGACCGACCGTACGCGTGCGGTCCTGGGCGCGCTCGACGAGATGGGCGTGCCGGTGGTCTTCACCACGGGTCGTCCCTTGCGGTGGATGGAGGAGCTGTGGGAGGAGGTCGGCGGCCACGGGCTGGCGATCGTCTCCAACGGCGGCATCGTCTTCGACGTCGCTGGCCACAAGATCAGCCGCTCGCGCACCATCCCCGTCGACGTGCTGGTGCGGGTCGGCGAGATCCTGCGCGAGACGATCCCCGGCACCGCGTTCGCGCTGGAGTCGACCCACGGGTTCTCCCGTGAGGCCGAGTTCTTCCCGCGGCTGGCGGTCAGTCGCATGCCGGACACCCCCATCGGTCGGTTGGAGGAGATCGCCGACGACCAGGTGGTCAAGCTGCTGGCGCGCCACGAGACGTTGGAGGCGGAGCCCTTCTGGCACGAGGTCGAGGCGCAGGTGGGCAGCCTGGTCACGACGACGTGGTCGTCGATGGGCCCGCTGGTGGAGATCAGTGGGTCCGGGGTCACCAAGGCCAGCACGCTGGAGATGCTCACGGCCGACCTGGGGATCAACGCCGCCGAGGTGGTCGCGTTCGGCGACATGCCCAACGACCTGCCGCTGCTGGGGTGGGCGGGCCGCTCGTACGCGATGAGCAACGGCCACCGCTCGGTGATCGACCTGGCCCAGCATGTGGCGCCCAGCAACGACGAGGACGGCGTGGCCCAGACGTTGGCCGCCCTGTTCGGCATCGACGCGTAGGCTCTGGCCCCGACGAGTCTCGGACGACAAGGAGCACACGTATGACCAGGATGCTGCGCGCCGTGCTGGCGCTCGCGTTCGCGATGCTCGGTCTGGGCCTCGTCGTCGGTGGCACCGCCCCCGCGTACGCCTGCTCCTGCGCCGAGGGAACGGTCAAGCAGCAGCTGAAGCGCGCCGACGTCGTCTTCGTCGGCACCGTCGTCAAGAAGACCGACGGGCCGCGCACCGGCGACGTGACGTACGAGGTGCACGCCTCCACCCTGTTCAAGGGTGAGGTCGACTACGCGACCCAGGTGACCTCCGCGGCCGACGGTGCCGCGTGCGGCCTGGAGAACGTGAGGCTGGACGAGGACTACGTCTTCTTCGCCTCCAACGACGAGGCGCCGTTCTACGCGGGCCTGTGCAGCGGGTCCGGCCCGGCGAAGCCTGCGCTGATCACCAAGCTCGAGGGGTTCGCCAAGCCGACCAGCATCGAGGTGCCCCCGCCGCCGAAGCCGACGCTGACCCCCTCGGACACCTCCGAGCCCACCGGCTTCGCGCGCCTCGCCGCCCCCGGTGCCGCCGTGGCCGTGGTAGGCCTGCTGGGGCTGCTGGTCGTCGGGCGGCTCGCGCGCCGCTGAGGCGGCTTGCGTCTGACGCACGCGCCCGGCGCTCACCCGGCTGCGTGCGCCCCCACCCTCAGAGGTACATGCCCCCGGTCTCGCCGGGACCCTGCGGCTGACCGGGCGCGCCCTCCTGCTGGGGGCCGCCGGGCATGCCGCCCATCGCCTGCGGGCCGCCCATCGGCAGCGCCTTGTGCATGTGCTCCAGCTGGGAGCGGGCGGCGACCTGCTGGGCGTAGATCGCGGTCTGGATGCCGTGGAAGAGGCCCTCGAGCCAGCCGACGAGCTGGGCCTGCGCGATCCGCAGCTCGCCCTCGGACGGCACGCCGTCCTCGGTGAAGGGGAGGGAGAGGCGGTTGAGCTCCTCGACGAGCTCGGGAGCCAGACCGGCCTCGAGCTCCTTGATGGAGGCGGCGTGGATCTCCTTGAGGCGGTTGCGGCTGGCCTCGTCGAGGGGAGCCGCCTTCACCTCCTCGAGGAGCTGGCGGATCATGCTGCCGATCCGCATCACCTTGGCCGGCTGCTCGACGAGCTCGGTGATGTGGCGCTCCCCGTCTTCGTCGTCACCGTCGTCGTCCGCCGATGAGTCCTGCTGCTGGACGGCGCTGACCGGCACCGTACCGATGGGGTTGCCGTCGGGGCCGATGACGACCACGACCTGCTCCTGCTCGGCCGCCCCGCCTGCCTGGGCCTGTCCGTCGGCCGGGGTCGCGACGGTGTCCGCGTCGGGGGCGTCGGCGGCGGGCTGGGTGGGGTGCTGGTCACTCATGCGCTCCACCCTAGTCAGCGACGGTGAGGAGGATCTTGCCGTTGTGCTCGCCGGCCCCCATGAGGGCGTGCACCTCGCCGGCGCGCTCCAGCGGCAGGACACTGTGGATGACGGGCCTGACCTGCCCGTCCGCGACCAGCGGCCACACGTGCTGCGCGACGGCGGCGCAGATCGCCGCCTTCTCGCTGTCGGGGCGCCCGCGCAGCGAGGTGGCGATCACGGCGCCGCGCTTGTTGAGCAGCGTGGAGATGTTGAGCTCGCCCTTGACTCCGCCCTGCATGCCAATGATGACGAGGCGGCCCTGCTCGGCGAGCGCCCTGACGTTGCGGTCGAGGTACTTGGCGCCCATGTTGTCGAGGATGACGTCGGCCCCGCCGTCGGCGGTGAGCACCTCGACGAAGTCCTCGTCGCGGTAGTTGATGGTGACGTCGGCGCCCAGGTCGGCGCAGAGCCGCTGCTTCTCGGGGGTGCCCGCGGTGGCGTACACGGTGGTGGAGAACGCCGAGGCGAGCTGGATCGCCATCGTGCCGATGCCGCCAGCGCCGCCGTGCACCAGGAACCTCTCGCCCGGCTGCAGCCCGGCCACCATGAACACGTTGGACCAGACCGTGCAGGCCACCTCGGGCAGCGCGGCCGCCTCGACGAGCGAGACACCCTCGGGCACGGGCATCAGCTGGCCGGCGGGTACGGCGACCTTGCTGGCGTACCCGCCGCCGGACAGCAGCGCGCACACCTCGTCGCCGACCGACCAGTCGGTCACGCCCTCGCCGAGGGCGGCGACCCGGCCGCTGCACTCCAGACCGATGACGTCGGAGGCGCCGGGCGGCGGCGGGTACAGGCCCATCCGCTGCAGCGTGTCGGCGCGGTTGACGGCGGTCGCGACGACGTCGACGACGACCTCGCCCGGGCCCGCGACGGGGTCGGGCAGCTCGACGACGGTGAGGACCTCGGGTCCTCCGGGCTCGGTGGCGACAACGGCTCGCATGCACCCAGCCTGCCGTACGGGTCCGACAGCCGCAGGCTCAGGCCTCGTACCGGTCGCCGGTGTGGTCCACCGCGGTGTCGTCGGGGACCTCGACGTCGGTGTCGTCGGGGTCCGGCGCCCCGGCGGGTCGGTCCCACTTCTCGGCCAGCAGCTGCGCGCGGCCCGCGTACTCGTCGATCGTCTCGTGGTCCTCGGAGCCGCCGAAGGCGACGCCGAGCAGGAACATGCTGAGCGGGACCGCCGGTCGGACCACGTTGCGCGCGATGACCTTCGACAGGTCGAGGAGCATCGCCTCGTCGAGCTCGACCTCGATGTCGAGGGCGTCGCAGAGCTCGTCGATCCAGTCGTGCAGGTTCACAGTCTCAGTGAAACCCCGCGCGCGGGATCCGGCAACCGGTTCGGCCAATTCTCGCCGCGGCCGGGCTCAGCGCGGCTCCAGGTCCGCCCAGGTGTCGACGTCGTCGGCCTCCCGCTCCGTGGGTTGCACGACGGCCAGGTCGAGCGGGGCGAGGAGTCGGCGTACGGAGAGTCCGTCGGCGACCTGCGGCCGGACGGCGCGCAGCCGGTCGGTACGCACCACGCCGCACAGCTGGCGGTAGCCGTCCGCGGCGTGCAGGAACGCCCCGTCGCGCTCCCCGACCGCCTCGACGAGGCGCGCGAACGTGTCGGCAGTGACCCACGGCATGTCGACCGCGACGAGCGCCACCAGGGCGGGGAGTGGCTCACCCCCGGCCGCGAGCGAGTCCAGACCGGCCACGATGCCGGCCACCGGTCCGCCGTACGGAGGGTCCTCGAGGGTGAAGCGCACCGGCCGAACGGTCGGGCGCTCCGGCGCGACCACGACGACCGGGGCGGCGCCGCCGAGGGCGGTGAGCACGTGCTCGAGGAGGGGCGCGTCGGCCAGGAGGACGGCCCCCTTGTCGACCCCGCCGAGGCGGCTGCCCCGCCCGCCGGCGAGCACGATCGCGGCGTACGGGGAGGCGGTTGCGGCAGACATGGCCCTCAGTGTGGCCCACCGTGGCAGGGTGGGGAGGGTGAGTGGCGACGACGAGACGGGCGCGGACCTGCGGGTACGCGTCGTGCAGTGGGGCGCGAGTCTGGACGCGGCCGCCAACCGGGCCCGGCTGGGCGACGCCGTGGCGGTCCGTGACGGCGAGCCGGTCGACCTGGTGGTGCTGCCCGAGGCGTTCGCCCGCGACTTCGGCAAGCCCGGCACCGACCTGGGCGAGCACGCCGAGCCGACCGACGGACCGTTCGCGACCGAGCTGGCCCGCGTCGCGGGTGAGGCGGGCACGACCGCGGTGGCGGGCATGTTCGAGCCGTCCGGGGAGCCGTCGAGGCCGTACAACACGCTCGTGATGCGTGGTGGCGCGAGCGCCGACTACCGCAAGATCCACCTGTATGACTCGTTCGGCTACCGCGAGTCCGACCGGGTGTCGGGCGGCCCGCTGGAGCCCCGCGTGGTCGACGTCGACGGCTGGAAGGTGGGCCTGACCACCTGCTACGACCTGCGCTTCCCCGAGTTGTACCGCGCGCTGGCCGACGAGGGGGCCGAGGTCGTCCTCGTGCTGGCCGCGTGGCTGCCCGGCGAGCGGAAGGTCGACCACTGGCGGACGCTGCTGGCGGCGCGCGCGATCGAGAACACCGTGTACGTGGTGGGCGTCGGGCAGCCGGAGGACCACTACTGCGGCCACAGCACCGTGGTGGGGCCGCTCGGCGACGTGCTGCTGTCCCTCGGTGGCGGTGAGGACGTGGGAGTGGTCACGCTGTCCCGCTCGGGGCTGTCGGAGGCCCGTGCCGCCAACCCGTCGTTGGCCAACCGTCGGCTGTAGGCTCGTCCGTCGTGTCCCCCACCTCCGGCAACGACCCCCGCGACCTCCCGCGGGGCAGGCGCGTGGCCGACGGGACCCCGGACGCCGCCGCCTCGTCGGACCGGCCACTGACCGCGATGGAGCGCCTCCGGCTGGCCCAGGGGATCGCGGCACCCTCCGCCCGTACGGTGCCGGTCGACGACGACGGCCTGCGCCCCCGCACGGGTGAGCGGACCCTTCCGTTCGGCGACGAACCCGTGGCGGCACCGTCGTGGCCCGACCGTGCGGCGGCTGCAACTCCCGCGTACGCTCCGCCGGCGGAGACCCCCGCCGATCCCCCCGCGCTCTCGCTGCCCGACGTGGCCGACGTCGTCGCCGCCGCACTGGGCGAGCAGCCCGCACCTACCCTGGCCCGCCCCGACCGTGCGCCGGGCTGGCGGGCCCGGCGGGTAGAGGTCGACGAGGTGCCGGTCTCGGAGCCGCTGTCCACGTGGGACGCCGCGACTGAGGCGACCTCGGTGGCGGAGGAGGTGTCGCTGAGCGCGGTCATCCCGAGCCGGCCGCCGGTCAACCCCGTGCCCGAGGTGGTGACTCCGTCGGAGGCGGTGGCCGCCGAGCTGGCCGAGCTGACTCCCGAGGCGGCTGTGCCGGTGCCGACCGAGCCGGAGCCTGGGCCAGCCCCGGCCGCAGCTGCACCGCCGTCGGCGGCCCGGACGAGTCGCGCCGAGCGCCGAGCCCGCGCGTCCGAGTCGGCCCCCCGCGCGGACCTGAGCCGGTTGACGACGTCGGCACCCCAGGCGCCGGCGGAACCGTTCTCGATGTCCCGTCGGCTGGCGACGGGAGTCGCCGCCTTCGGGGCTCTGGTCCTCGCGGGCCTCGCCGCGCTGGTGCTGGCCGTGCTGGGTGTCGGACCCGACTGGGTCGACGGCGCCGGCTCGGTGGCCGTGGTGACGGGGCTGGCCGGGTTGCTGGCGATCCGTACGAACGGGCAGCCGTGGATCACGGCCGGCGTGGCGCTGGTGCTGGGCGCGGGGGCGGTCGTCTCCGGCCAGGCGGCGCTGGCCACCGGCGCCGCGGTCGTGACGTGTGTCGTGGGCGGCGTGTACGCAGTGATGGCCACGGTGCCGGCCGTGACGTTCGCGGCAGCGGCGCGCGAGGTGCTGTGGGCGACGTTGCTGAGCGTGGTGGTGGCGTTGGCTGTGGTCGGCTTCGGGCCGACGGCGAGCGTGGAGCCGTTCGAGATCCTCACGCTGCTGATGTCGGTGGCCCTGGTGATGGCGCTGGTGTACCGGCTCGGTGCCGGTCTGCACGGGCTCGGGCGCCGCGGGGCGATCGTGATCGGGATCGGTTTCGGCCTCCTCGCCGGGGCGCTCGTGTACGCCGAGCTGCTGCGCCGCTACGGCGCGCCGGGCGTGGTGGAGTCGGTGCTCGACGTGGTCGCGTGGAGCCAGGACCACGTGTACGCGTTCCCGCGGCCGCTGGTCGTAGTGCTGGGCATCCCGGCGCTGGCGTGGGGTGCGCACATGCGTGCGCGCCGGCGCCAGGGCTGGTGGGTGGCGGCCTTCGGTGTCGCGGCGACCGTGCCGGTCGCGACCAGTCTCGTGGGCGTGGACTCGTCCCTGCTGGGCGCGCTGGTGCGGGCGTCGTACTCGCTGGTGTGCGGCCTGGTGCTGGCCTGGCTGATCGTCTGGTTCGACCTGCGTCTGACGGGTCCGCGGGGCGCTGGCGCACGCCGGGTCGAGGAGGCCTCGGCGCACCGTCCCGAGCCGTCCCGCTGGAGCCCGCTCTAGCGCTTGGTCGTCGCCGGCGCGGCGTACCTGTTGGTAACCGTTAGCGTCGCAACCATGGCTCGCATCCGGACCCTCGAGGTCGTCTCCGAACTGGTCGCCAACGTCCTCTCCGTCGACTGCTCGGTCGGGGACTCCGTGGCGCAGGGGCAGGCGCTGGTCCTGCTGGAGTCGATGAAGATGGAGATCCCGGTGCTCGTGGACGCCGCCGGCACCGTCTCGGCGATCAAGGTGTCCGCCGGCGACGTCGTCCAGGAGGGCGACGTGCTGGTGGTCGTCGACCTGACCTGACCCCGACCGGTTCGTCGAGCCCGGCGATACCACCGGGTGACGGGCGTGCCTGTAGCCCGGCAGCGGGTGCTGGACGGGCTGGTGGCGGCGCTGGTCAGTGGTCGGGTGTTCCGCTGGTTGAGCGTGTCGAAACCAGCCGTGTGGTGCCGCCCCGGTCGCGGCGGAACCGGTGGCCGTGGGGGCTGGTCCACTCGAACACCCCACTGGCAGGCGAGGCGAGGTGCCAACTGGTGTGGGTCTTGAGGCGGTGGTGACTCCTGCACAAGCTCGCCATGTTGGAGGTACGAGTCTGCGACTCCGGCGGATCGTGATCTGGCTCGTGGTCGTACGGGACCACGTGGTCGAGGTCGCACGCGCGTGCCGGTCGGGTGC
>NZ_JBJEHY010000072.1:0-1323 GCF_051876515.1 Nocardioides sp.
CCCCGTCAGCCCGCAGGTCGGCCGCAACGTCCTGCTCGGTGCGCTGCTCGGCGCGCTGCTGGGCTTCGGGTACGCCGTGGTCCGCTCCGTCCTCGACCGCCGCCTGCGCAGCCCCGAGGACGTCGAGCGCGCCGGCGGAGTCTCGATGGTCGGCTCCATCCCGGTGGTCGACGAGAAGTCCCGCATCTTCGTCACCGCGACCGGCGTCAGCACCGAGGCGATCGCCGCCGAGGGCCTGCGTCGCCTGCGCACCAACCTGTCGTACATGGACGTCGACAACCCGCCGCACTCGATCGTCATCACCAGCCCGCAGCAGGGTGACGGCAAGTCCACGATCTCCGCCAACCTGGCCCTCGCGATCGCGCTTTCGGGCCAGCCCGTGACCCTGGTCGACTGCGACCTGCGCCGCCCCAACGTGGCCAAGACGCTCGACCTCGACGACACCGTCGGCCTCACCGACGTGCTCGCCGGCCGCCTCTCACTGGAGGACGCCCTGCAGGACCACCCGGAGTTCCCCGGCCTGACCGTGCTCACCGCCGGCAGCCGCCCGCCGAACCCGAGCGAGCTGCTCGGCTCGCAGGCCATGCGCAACGTCATCGACACCCTGGCCCGCCACGGCATGGTGATCCTCGACGCCCCGCCGCTGCTGCCCGTCACCGACGCCGCGATCGTGGCGCAGGGCGCCGACGGCGCGCTCATCACCGTGAGCGCCGGCAAGACCCAGGACCGCGAGCTCGAGGCCGCCGTGGAGCACCTCAAGCGCGTCCACGCCCGACCGCTCGGCGTCATCCTCAACCGCGTCTCGAAGAAGACGATCGGCGCGGGCGCGTACACCGAGTACAGCTACTACGGCTCCGACACGTACGGATCGGGTGCCGGGAAGCGTCGCGCCGGGGTCTGACGTCCGTATCGCGAGACGTCAGACAGTGATATACCCCACACGGCGCGATCATTTCTTCGGGTCAATAGGCGATGGTCCAGACCATGTGAGCGTGCCCCCGGAACGGACGTCCAACTCCCCATTTCCGAACCCGTCGGTAACGTAGCCGTTCTCCCGAATTCCTCAGCCTGTTTTCGCTTACCTTCATGGGACGGGGTGGAGCATCGGGCCTTCCCCGATTCACATCTCGAGGGGAACCGCTTCACCCATGTCCGAAAACAGCCACGCTCCCGCGCCGTCGCGGCGCAACGTCATCCGCAGTGCCGCCTGGTCTCTCCCGGCCGTCACGGTCGTCACCGCAGCACCGGCATTCGCCGCCACCGGCGACTCGCTGGCGATCACCCAGTTCACGGGTGACCTCAACCCGCTCATCACGACCTCCG
>NZ_JBJEHY010000072.1:1423-14852 GCF_051876515.1 Nocardioides sp.
CGCCCGCTCCGCGCAGATGCCCCCAGCCCCCTCGGGGCTGGGGGCATCCGTGCGTCCGACCAAGAACTGGAATCGCCTCATACCGACGGTACGGTTCGACTACCCTTCGCGGCGGGAGGGGGTGATCGGGCATCCCTGGAGAGATCCGTACGAGGGAAAGCTTCAGCATGTCCGAGAACACCACCACGCCCGCGCCTTCCCGGCGCAGCGTCGTCCGCACCGCCGCCTGGGCCGTACCGGCCGTCAGCCTGGTCACCGCCGCCCCCGCGTTCGCCGCCACCGGCGACCCAGTCCAGCGTGGCACGCTCGACGTCGTCTACCACACGGGAACGCGCGTCGCCTGGGCCACCGGCACCGCCAGCGTCGTCGTGCAGCAGCTCGACGTCCGCAACCTGGGCCCCGAGCCCATCCCGGCGGGAGCGCTCACCATCGTCGTCGACATGCCCGAGGAGTGGGGCAACTCCGTGTCCTGGGTCTCCGGCACGGGCAACTACGAGGGCAACCTGGACACCACCCGCTGGAACATGCCGACGTTCGGCAGCAACACGGTCACCTTCACCTCGAAGCCTGGGGCGAACGCGATGGCAGCCGGCGAGAAGATCGAGTTCCTCACCCTGGCCGGTGGAAGCAACTGGGCGTGGACGACCACCACGCGTGGGCGCGGAAACACCATCAAGATCTCTGCCTTCGCGGGCGGCAGTGACTCCAACGGCGCCTTCTACTTCGCCCCTGACGAGTTGGGCGCCGCCGTCACGAACGTCGTCGGCCTCGGCGTGTGGACCGCCGGCACCCCCTGAGCCACCAGTCTGGAGCGCCCGGTCGACAGCTGTCGGCCGGGCGCTCGCCTTTCCGCTCGACGACTGGTCCAGACCGTGCGGGTTCCTGCCGGCGAAGATCCGGAAACCTTCCATACCGTCGGTACGCCTTGGCTAGTCTGCGCCGTGGGGAAGGGTGATCGGGCACCCGAGGTATCTACTTCAAGGGGAATCATGTCCGATCTGCACCGTCGCGCGCCCTCACGGCGCACCGTCGTCCGCACCGCCGCCTGGGCCGTGCCGGCCGTCAGCATCGTCACCGCGGCGCCCGCGTTCGCGGCCTCCGGCGACCCGTGGACGATCACGAGCAACTCGTGGGAAGGTGGGCCGGGAGGCCTCCGCTTCGAGGCGTCCACGTACTACATGAACTTCACCATCGCCGTGCCCGCGGGCGTCACCCTCAGCGGGCTCACCGCGACCCTGCAGTTCGGCACCAACGAGTTCGACAACCAGATCCGCGCCGGTCAGGCCGGAAACACGAAGGGCTGGACCACGAGCCGAGAAGACAGCGTCGGCGCCCACTCGGGACGGTTCATCTTCTCCCACGGAGACGTCACCGGGGCGACGACCGTCCAGCTCAGCTTCGTGCTCAACTCGCTCATCTTCATCACCGGCACCGGCACGATCGGCACCCTGACCTTCACCGCCGTCGGCCAGCCGACGAAGGTGTACCAGGTGCTCAAGAACAACGTGGACGGCTCGATCGTCTCGCCGGCCGTCTGAGCCGACCCCGGTGGTTGAGCGTCACCGGTGGTTGAGCCTGTCGAGACCGAGTGGCCTCGACAGGCTCGACCAGCGACGGGTCAGCTGACCGGCGGCGCCGGCGGGTCCAGCACCTCGGTGAGGCGGCCCGGGTAGTCACTGATGACCAGGTCCGCCCCGGCCGCGACCGCGCGCCGGTGGTCGCCGATCGTGGTCGAGGTCCACAGGCTCGTACGCAGGCCGTGGGCGCGGTAGCGGTCCACGTCGGCGCGGGTCGAGAGGTACAGGTTGGCGTGGACGCCCTCGGCCCACGTCTTCCACGCGAGCAGGGTGGCCTCGGACACGGCGGCGGTGGTCAGTGCGCCGACGGGCACCTCGGGGTGGGCCTCGGCGAAGGGCTGCAGGAAGGCGTGGTTGAACGACGAGACGGTCAGCATGCCGGCTCCTGCCAGGGCGCCGAGCTTCCCGGTGGCCAGCTGCTCGTCCAGCACCGCCCGCATGGCCGACACCTGCTCGGGCGTCCCGGTGTTGTTGGGGTGGAACTTGACCTCCAGGACCAGCTGCGCGCGGCCGTCGATCTCGTCGATGACCTCGTCGAGCGTGGGGATCTGCTGGCCGGCGAACGCGGCGCCGAACCACGAGCCCGCGTCGAGCTGCTTGACCTCGTCCAGCGTGAAGCTGCCGACGGGGTTGTTCTCGCGCCCCGGGAACACGGTCGCGACGTTGGTCGTGCGCTTGAACGTGGCGTCGTGCACGATGATCGGCTTGCCGTCGGAGGTCAGCTGGACGTCGACCTCCATGCCCGGCGCGCCGGCGTCGATCGCGGCGTTGACCGCGGCGAGCGTCTGCTCGGGGGCCAGCCCGGCGCCGGCGCGGTGGGCGATCTCGGTGGGCGTACGGCTCAGGGTGGTCCGGCCTGCCGTCGTCTGCGTCGCGGGGATGCCGTTGAGCGCCTGCGCGGTGGTCCGGTACCAGGCGGGGTAGTACAGGGCGGGGACGCTCAGCACGGCCGCACCCGTGGCGCCGGTCGTGCCGGTCGCCACGGTGGTCCAGGCGCCGTCGAGGTACCGCTCCACGGTGACGGTACGGCCGGCGCGCGCCGGGGTGGTGGTGACCGTGTACGACTGGTCGGCGTCCGCGTCGGTGGTGTCAGCGACACCGGTCAGCCGCTGCTGGACGACGGGGAGCCGCAGCTGCCCCGCGGCGTACTGCTTCTTCCCGACGACGGCGCGGGTGCGGTAGACGACGGCACCCTTGGCCGTGGTGGGGACGGTGCTGGTGAACGTCACCTTCTTGGCGACCTTCACCTTGGACAGGGTCTTCCAGACGCCCGCGGTCCGGCGCTGCAGCACGAGGCTCGCCTTGCGCTTCTTCGCGGCGCTCAGCGAGACGTACGCCCGCGACGTCGGCGGCTTCGCCGTGAACGTCACCCGCTCGCCGGGCACCGCCTGGGCGACCTTGGCGGTGAGCAGCGCGCCCGCGCGCGCAGCGGTCCCAGGGGCCGCCTGCGACGGCGCTAGGAACGCTGCCGGGGCGATCAGGCCGATGGCGAGGGCTGCCGCGAGAGTGGGGCGACGGGACACGAGTACCTCCTGAGCTCGGCCCAGGTCCCTCCTCGGCCTCGGGCGATTGTGCCACCCGGGTGACCTGCGCCACAGCAGTTCCTGTGAGCCGAGCATTCCGACCAAAAGCCCACGGACGGCGCCACGCGCCCCTACCATCTGCGGCGGAGAGCATCGGGGCCCTCCTCACTGTCCCTGCGCCCAGGAGGACCCCCGTGGCCGTCCCCGCCCCACGCCCGCTCTCGCGACGAAGCGTCGCCCGTACGGCCGCCTGGGCCGCCCCTGCAGTCACGGTCGTGGCGGCAGCCCCCGCGTACGCCGCGACCGGCGACGTGGCCGAGCTGCACGTCTTCGACGCCTACGGGTTCTGGGAGCAGCCCACGCTGCTGCGTTTCTCGGTCGCCCTCGAGAACACCGGCACCGGACCCACCGGCCCGGTCACGGTCACGATCTCCAACGCCGAGCCTGCCCACCCGGGCAACTACCAGCTCGTGACGAACGTGGTCCCCAGCGAGGCGACGTTCACGGTCGCGACCACCTCCCCGAGCACGCTGGTCGTCACCGTGCCCGGAGGAGTTCCGACGCAGGAGATGTACGACATCAGCTTCACCACCAGCGTCACCGACCCGATGCCCGCGTCCGGCACGAACACCGGCCACCTGAGCTCGTTCTCGCTGAGCGCGTCCGCCCCGGACGGCAACGGTGGCACCACCCAGGAGGCCGGCTCGTTCACTCTGCTGAGCGGCCCGCCCATCGTCGGCTGAGGGGCCCGCCAGGACGCAGTCGTCCGCCCGGCGGAATCGTCGGTTCTCCAGCGCCCGCCGCCCCCTTTCCTTAGGATTTTCTCCGGAGGCAGCGGCCTCCGTACCCCGAGCCGAGGATGCACCGTGACCGCACCGTCCCCCCGCCCGCTGTCGCGTCGCAGCCTCGCCCGTACGGCCGTCTGGGCCGCTCCGGCGGTCACGGTCGTGGCGGCTGCACCCGCGTACGCCGCCTCCGGCGACAAGGCCGTGCTGCAGGTCGTGAGCGCGTCGGGGTACTGGCTGCCCGGCGCCACCGCGACGTCAGGCACGTTCCGGTTCTCGCTCTCCCTGCGCAACGCGGGCACGCTGGCGGCGGCGGGCGGCATCGTGTTCGTCCGCCCCTCACCGACCGGCGCCGCCCTCACCCTGTCGGCGCCGCCTCCCACCGCGCCCCCGACGGCCTCGTTCCTCGTCATGGTCACGACCGCGGAGATCCACGTGCTGTTCGCGACCCTGCCGGCCAACGGCGTCGTCGACGTCGTCGACCACGAGGTGACGGTCACCGACGGGATGGTCGGCACGGCCCCGGAGATCGGCGACCCGATCGTCTTCACGATCGCGGCCGACACCGCTGACGGCGCGGGTGGGAGGACGACCGCCAGCAGCTCGTTCACCCTGCAGAGCGGTCCCCCGACGACCTGAGCGAGGGGCTCCCTCAGGCGAGGAAGCCGGCGACCCGCTCGTGGTAGCCGGCCGGCTCCAGCAGGAACGAGTCGTGCCCGTACGTCGAGTGCAGCTCGGCGAAGTCGACGTCGACACCCAGCGCTGCGAGCTGCTCCACCATGCGGCGTGACTGGGCAGTGTCGAAGCGCCAGTCGCTGTCGAACGAGGTGACCTGGAACCGGGTGCTGCTCGAGCCCAGGGCCTCGGCCGTACCGGGGTCGCCGAACGGGTCGAAGTAGTCGAGCAGGCGCGTGAGGTACAGGTAGCTGAGCGCGTCGAAGCGGTCCAGGAAGGTCATCCCCTGGTGCTGCAGGTAGTGCTCGACCTCGAAGTCGGGGCCCATCTCCCAGGCGTCCCCCGTGGAGCGGCGGCGCCGGCCGAACTTCTCGTCCAACGTGGTGTCGGAGACGTAGGTGATGTGGGCCATCATCCGGGCGACCTTCTGCCCGCGCCACGGGAAGACGCCGTGCTCGACGTACCGTCCGCCGACGAAGTCGGGGTCGGACATGATCGCCTCACGCGCCACGGTGGAGAATGCGATGTTCTCGGCCGTCAGGCGGGAGGACGCCGCCACCAGGACGGCCCGGTCCATGACCTGCGGCTCGTCGATGGCCCACTGCAGGATCTGCATCCCGCCGAGCGAGCCGCCGACCCCGGCGTACAGCCGCTCGATCCCGAGGTGGGCCAGCAGCCGACGGTGCACGGCGACGAGGTCGGTCATGTGCAGGAGCGGGAAGTCCAGGCAGTACGGCTTGCCCGTCGCCGGGTCCACCGACAGCGGTCCCGTGGTGCCCGAGCAGCCGCCCAGGATGTTGGGCGAGATGACGAAGAAGCGGTCGGTGTCGACCGGCTTGCCCGGCCCGATCATGTTGTCCCACCATCCGCGCTTCTTCTCGCCGATGTGCAGCCCGGCCGCGTGCGCGTTGCCGGTGAGCGCGTGGGTCACGAAGACCGCGTTGTCGCGGGCGGTGTTGAGCTCGCCGTACGTCTCGTACGCGACCTCCACGTGCTCGAGGCGCCCACCGCTGCGGGTGAGGAGCGGGTCCTGCGGGGTCGCGACCACCGCCCGCCGCGTCTCCACGTATCCCAGCGATCCGGTCACGGGCGTGATTCTGCCGCACCCGTGCTCCGATGGGTGACCCGTCCCACCCGCGGCGTTCGCCTCCGCGTGTGTCGCCGGGCACCGCTCCGGGTGTCTCTCCGGGGTGTCCCCAAATTGGGTCACCTGACCCAACTTGGGGACACCCGGAGAGGTACGGCCCAACTTGGGGACTGTGGGAGAGGTTTCCAGCCCCTCGCACCCTCTCCGAGTGACCCCAACCGGCGCTGGGCGCCCAGTGACCCCAAACTGGGTCACCTGACCCAAGTTGGGGTCACTGGGAGACCCCACCAAAGCACCGCGCCCGCCCACCAGAAGGCGGACGGGCGCGGCGGAGCCAGCGAGAGGCGGCGGGGCGTACGGGATCAGCGGGCGGCGTCGAGCGCCTTCGTGAGGTCGGCGATGAGGTCGTCGACGTTCTCGATGCCGATGGAGAGACGCACCATGTCCTCGGGCACGCCGGCGGCCTCGAGCTCCGAGGGCGTCAGCTGGCTGTGCGTGGTGGTGGCGTTGTGGATCGCCAGCGACTTGGCGTCACCGATGTTGGCCAGGTGGCTGAACAGCTCGAGGGCCTCGATGAACTTCGTGCCGCCCTCGCGGCCGGACTTCACGCCGAACGACACGAGGCCGCCGTACCCCTTGCCGGTGAAGGTGCGGTCGGCGACGGCCTTGTAGGGGCTGTCGGGCAGACCCGGGTACGACACCCACGAGACGTTGTCGTGTCCCTGCAGGAACTCGGCGACCTTGAGGGCGTTGGCGCTGTGGCGCTCCATGCGCAGGTGCAGCGTCTCGAGGCCCTGGAGGAACAGCCAGTTGTTGAACGGCGTGGACGCGGCGCCGGTGTTGCGCAGCAGGACCGTGCGGGCGCGGATGATGTACGCCAGGTTGCCGACGGCCTCGGTCCACACGACACCGTGGTACGCGGCGTCGGGGCCGGTCAGGCCCGGGAAGCGCTCGGCGTGGGCGGCCCAGTCGAAGTTGCCGGAGTCGACGATGACGCCGCCGATGGAGGTGCCGTGGCCGCCGATGTACTTGGTGGCCGAGTGCACCGACACGTCGGCGCCGTGGTCGAACACGCGCGCGAGGTACGGCGTCGCGGCGGTGTTGTCGACGATGAGCGGCAGGCCCTGCGCGTGGGCGGCGTCGGCCCAGGCGCGGATGTCGACGACGTTGATCTTGGGGTTGCCGATGGTCTCGGCGAAGACGAGCTTGGTCTTCTCGTCGACGGCGGCAGCCAACTCCTCGGGCTTCTCGGGGTCGACGAAGCGGACCTCGATGCCGAACTGCGGGAGGGTGTGCGCGAACAGCGCGTAGGTGCCGCCGTAGAGGGTGGAGAGCGCGACGATGTTGTCGCCCGAGTACGTCAGGTTGAGCACCGCGTAGGTGATCGCGGCGGAGCCGGACGAGACGGCCAGCGCGCCCACGCCGCCCTCGAGCGCGGCGACGCGCGTCTCGAACACGTCCTGCGTCGGGTTCATGATGCGCGTGTAGATGTTGCCCGGCTCGGCCAGTGCGAACAGGTTCGCGGCGTGCTCGGTGTCGTTGAAGACGTACGACGTGGTCTGGTAAATCGGCACGGCCCGGGAGTTCGTGGTCGGGTCGGCCTGCTCCTGCCCGGCGTGGACGGCCAGGGTCTCGGGGCTGAAGGTCATCGGTGCTCCTTGTCTCGCGACGCTGCGACACGTCGGACTTAAATATGAGTGGAAGAGTAGGGATTGGGGCTGGTCGTGGCGACCGGCTCTCCACTCCCTGGGACGACCCGACGGACGGCCCCGAGTGCGGCAGTCGGATAGCAGTGAGGCCCCTCGCGGGGAGGGGCCTCACGCGGTGGAACGGTCAGACCGCGACCTGGACCTCCGCGACCGAACCGACGGCGGCCACCACGCGGGTGTCGACGGGCTCGGCCTTGGGGGCCAGCGTGCGCAGGGTCCACTCGCCGTTGCCGGCGAAGAAGCGGAAGTGGCCGCTCGCCGAGGTCGGGACCTCGGCGGTGAACTCGCCGGAGCGGTCGAGCAGGCGCACGTACGCGTTGGGGACGGGCTCCTCGCCGCGCAGGACCTGGCCCTGGATCACGGCCTCCTTGGCGACGTTGACGCCGTCGAGCGACAGGCCACCCTCAGTCGCGCCGCACATCAGGCGACACCCGGCTCGTCGCCCAGGACGACCGGCACGCCGACGAGCGAGCCGTACTCGGTCCAGGAACCGTCGTAGTTCTTGACGTTCTTCTTGCCCAGCAGCTCCTGCAGGACGAACCAGGTCAGCGAGGAGCGCTCACCGATGCGGCACAGCGCGATGGTGTCCTTGGTCTCGTCGAAGCCGACCTCGTCGTACAGCTCGGTCAACTGCGCGTCGGACTTGAAGGTGCCGTCGTCGTTGCAGTTCTTGCTCCACGGCACGTTGACCGAGGTGGGGATGTGGCCGGCGCGCTGCGACTGCTCCTGCGGCAGGTGGGCCGGGGCGAGGAGGCGGCCGGCGAACTCGTCGGGGCTGCGCACGTCGACCAGGTTCTGCACGCCGATGGCCTCGACGACCTCGTCACGGAACGCGCGGATGGAGCGGTCCTGCTCCTGCGCGACGTAGGTGGTCTCGACGCGGGTGGGGACCTCGTTGGTCAGCTCCCGGGCGTCGAGCTCCCACTTCTTGCGGCCGCCGTCCATCAGCTTGACGTCCTTGTGGCCGTACAGGGTGAAGTACCAGTAGGCGTACGCGGCGAACCAGTTGTTGTTGCCGCCGTACAGCACGACGGTGTCGTCGTTGCTGACGCCACGGGCGGAGAGCAGCTTCTCGAAGCCCTCCTTGTTGACGAAGTCGCGACGGACCTGGTCCTGCAGGTCGGTCGTCCAGTCGAGCTTGATGGCGCCGGGGATGTGGCCCTTGTCGTACGAGGTGGTGTCCTCGTCGACCTCGATCAGGACCACGCCGTCGGTGTCGAGGTTGTCCTCGACCCACTGGACGCTGACGAGTGCGGACTCGCGGCTCATGTGTTTCTCCTTGTGTGTGACGCCTCGGCGTCGGTTTCTGTGTGACACCGGCGGCGTCGCCGGGTGGGGTGGTGGAGCTCGCTGATCAGGCGGTGAGCCGCTTGGCCAGCAGGTAGATCTCGCAGCCCAGGCAGAACCTGAAGACCGCGTTGAGCAGGGCGGCGACCAGGGCGAGGCCGGTCGCGACCTGGCCGAGCAGGGTGAGCCCGGTCAGGAAGCCGACGAGGCCGACCACGGCGAACCCCAGTCCGACCGTCTGCGCGAAGCGCGGCGGGGCCGCGTCCTCGAGCTCGGTCGGCGGGGCCAGCCGTGGTCGGACCAACGCACGGAAGATGACGCTGTACGGGGTGGCCTGCGCGCCGAGAGCAGCACCGAGGGCGAACACGACCGCCTGGGCGGCGAACAGCGCGACCCCGACGGGGCCGGGGGCGAGCAGCAGCACGACGGCCAGCACGACGCTGGTGAGCGCAGCGGCGAACTGGGGCCCGCGGGGGTCGATCTGGTCGCGGGCGGAGTCGTGGACGGGCGGGGTGGCAGCCCGGGTGGTCGTTGAGGTCATGTCTCGTCCTGGTGGAGGGGTCCGGCGGGCACGGCGCAAGGGCACGTGCGGGGCACGGTCAACACCCGAACTTTAGTCGAGTTAACGACTAGACAAAAGGGGTGTTGACGTCAGGACATTCGACACAGGGCGGAGCGCACGCGGCAGTGATCCACTGCGCGGCGCTTCGTCAGCATGGTCGAGGACATGGGTACGACTGTAGGCGGGCGTGGCACTGCCAACCTAATCGGCGTCTCGCATCCTGGAACGGGTATCCACCATGTGGGATCAGTCCCCGGGCCTGGTTTCGACAGGATCAGCGGAGGGCGGCTCAACCAGCGGAGGGCACCTGGGCCAGCGCTGCCAGCACCTGGTCGCGCTTGGGCGCGCCCGAGGCGCGGGTGACCTCACGTCCGGCGGCGTCAAGCACGATCGTGGTCGGTGTACGCAGGATCCCGAGAGCGCGGGTGGCGTCCAGGTGCTCCTCGGCGTCGACCTCGACGTGGGCCACGCCGTCGACCAGTCCCACGACCTCGGCCAGCGTCAACCGGGTGACGCGGCACGGGGCGCAGAAGGCGCTCGAGAACTGCAGCAGCGTGGCCCGCTCCCCCAGCTCGGCACCAACGGCGTGGACGACCTCGGCGGCCGGGCGTACCTCCGGCTGCTCCTGCCCCGAGACCTCGGCGGCCTCCGCGACGGGCTCGGCCCGGGGCGTCGTACGGCCCCGCGTGCCGAAGCGGCCGTCGGTGAGCGCACGGTACGAACCGAACGCCAGCGCGGCCACGACCGCGACGACAAGGATCCACGCACCAGTGCTCACGCGCGCCTCAACGCCCGGCCGGACCGGAATGTTCCGTGCCGGCGCGATCGCACGCGCTCATCCGCCCGCGAACGGCGGCAGGAACTCCACCGTCTGCCCGGGACGCACCCGTACGGCGCCGGGGTCGCGCGAGGAGACCGGCTGGTCGTCGAGGAGGACCGAGCAGACCGCGATCACGTCGGCCACCTTCTGCCCGGGGTGCGCGGCCACGACGCGCTCCACCAGCCCGCTGAGCGACACCTCCCCGTCGAGGTCGAACACCTCGCCCGACACACCTGTCGCAGCCTTGGCCGCGGCCCAGTAGTGCACCGTGATGCCAGTCTCAATCCCCACAGCCGCTCCAGTCGCCGATGTGTTCCCGGTTATTCTTCACCATCACCACGGCCTGTCAGGCCGCGGGTGACCCGGGCCCGCCCGGTGGAAGGAGGCGACACGTGGGAGCTCTGCTGCTGCTCACCAACGCCCTCCAGCCCTCGGCCGAGGTGATCCCCGGCCTGGCGCTCCTCGCGCACAGCGTCAAGATCCTGCCGGCCGAGGGGAGCGCCCTGCTCGAGGCGCCCGACGCCGACCTGCTGCTGGTCGACGGCCGCCAGGACCTCGCCGGGGCGCGCGACCTGTGCCGGCTCATCCGTACGACCGGCACCGAGGTCCCGGTCGTCCTGATCGTCACCGAGGGCGGCCTGGCCGTCGTCTCCCACGACTGGGGCATGGACGACGTGGTGCTGCACACCTGCGGCCCCGCCGAGCTCGACGCCCGGATCCGGCTCGCCATCGGCCGCCTCACCGCGCAGCGCGACGCCGACGACCCCGAGTCCCACGTCATCCGCACCGGCGAGGTCGTCGTCGACGACGCCACGTACACCGCCAAGATCGGCGGCCGCTCGCTCGACCTGACGTACAAGGAGTTCGAGCTCCTCAAGTTCCTGGCCCAGCACCCGGGCCGCGTGTTCAGCCGCCAGCAGCTCCTGCAGGAGGTGTGGGGGTACGACTACTTCGGCGGCACCCGCACGGTCGACGTGCACGTACGCCGGCTGCGCGCCAAGCTCGGCCCCGAGAACGAGCACCACATCGGCACGGTCCGCAACGTCGGTTACCGGTTCGTCCTGCCCCACAAGAAGTCGGCCGACGCGCCCGAGACCGACGACGTCGAGCAGAACGCGTGACCATGACCCCCGACGAGCTCACCCGGCTGGAGCAGCTGGTCGGCGAGGCGGGCGCGTACGACGGGTCGGACGCCCTCGACGAGGCGACCACCATGGCGGTGCGCGACGGCCTCGCGCACCCGCACCTCACCGACGACGGCCTCAGCCTGTGGAACGGCGGGGACCTCACCCTGCTGGTCCGCCCCTCCGCGCGCGGGCGCGGGCAGGGCCGAGCACTGCTGGCCGACGCCCTCACCCGGGCCCCGCAGGGCAGGCTCACGGCCTGGTCCCACGGCAACCACCCGGCCGCCGCCGCGCTGGCCGCCAGCCACGGCTGGCAACGCGTGCGTGACCTGTGGGTGATGCGCCGCCCGGCGGCGCTCCCGCTTCCCCCGCGCGGTCGTACGGCCGGGGTCACCGTCCGCGGCTACCGCGACGACGACGCGGCCGAGGTCGTACGCGTCAACGCCGCCGCCTTCGCCCACCACCCCGAGCAGGGGGCGATGGACCTGGACAACCTGCACCGCCGGATGGCTGAGGAGTGGTTCGACCCCGCCGGCCTGCTCGTCGCCGAGTCCGACGCCGGAGGGCTGCTCGGCTTTCACTGGACCAAGGTGCACCCCCTCGCCGAGGGCCAGGACGTGCCGCTGGGCGAGGTGTACGTGGTCGGCGTGGACCCCGCCGCCCAGGGGCGCGGGCTGGGCCGGGTGCTCACCCTCGCGGGGCTGCACCACCTGCACGAGCGTGGCGTGATCGAGGTGCTGCTCTACGTCGAGTCCGACAACGCGCCCGCGGTGGCGACCTACACCGGTCTCGGCTTCACGCACGCCGACGCCGACACGCACGTCATGTACGCCCGGGCGTAGACGGACAGGACCACTGGGGTTCCGCGGCCCTCCGGGGCGCAGGACGGCCCGTTTGTCCTGTCCGGCTACGAGCCGCCGGATCAGCGCAGCTTGGGCCGCACGTGCAGCCCGACCTCCGGGTCGACCACGACCTCCTGGGCGGCCGCGACGCCGTCCACCATCAGCTCCGCGTCAAGCGGCACGTTGCGCTTGAGCAGTGCCAGGGCGATCGGCCCGAGCTCGTGGTGGCGCGCCGAGGAGCCGACGAAGCCGATCTCCTTGTCGCCCAGCAGCACCGGAGAACCCACGACGGGCAGCCGGTTCTCCGAACCGTCGAGGTGCAGCAGGGTCAGGCGTCGGGGCGGCCGACCCAGCGTGTGCACGCGGGCCACGGTCTCCTGGCCGCGGTAGCAGCCCTTGTCGAGGTGAACGGCCGCACCGATCCAGCCGACCTCGTTGGGGATGGTGCGGTGGTCGGTGTCGACGCCGAAGCGCGGCTCGCCGCGCCCGACCCGCAGCGCCTCGTACGCCCACATGCCCGCCGCCGGCCCCAGCGCGGAGGGGCAGTCGGCCAGCTTGGCGCGGTCGACGTACGAGAACCCGCCGCCGTGCTCGGTCTCCGGACGCCACACCACCGCGAGGTCGTCGACCAGGGACACCTCGACCCGCATCATGAAGCGCATCCGGTCGAGGAACTCGACCAGCGCGGCCCCGGCGCCGGGCTCGGTGTGGGCGGTGAACGCCTCGCCGTCGTCGACCCCGGTGAACTCGTGCTCGACGTGGCCCTGCGGGCTCAGCACCAGCCCCTGGGTCCACACGCCAGGCGCGAGACCCTCGAAGTACTGGGTGGTCAGGCTGTGCAGCCAGGTGAGCCGGTCGGGGCCGGCGATGCGTACGACGTCGCGGTGGGACAGGTCGACGAAGCCGTCGCCGCCCTCCAGCGTGCGCTGCTCGGTGTTGAACGAGCCGTAGTGGGCGGCCACGGGTGCGTCGACGCCGTCGCCGGCGACCGCGCCGGGCAGGTCGAGCAGGACGCTCCTCATCAGGGGGACTCCTCAGACGTTGCGGCAGCTTCCGCCGGGGCCGCGTCGCGGCAGCCGGCGCAGGTCCCGAAGACGGCCAGGTGGCCGACGTCCGGGGTGAACCCGTGCTCGTCGGACAGCGCGGCCACCAGCGGGGCGGCCAGCGCGGGGTCGACGGAGGTGACCCCGCGGCAGGTGCGGCAGACCAGGTGGAAGTGCTCGTGGTCGGACGCCGAGTGGTACGTCGGCGCCCGGTCGGACAGGTGGGTGTGGCGCACCAGACCGAGGTCCTCCAGGACCTCGAACATCGCCTCCTCGTCGCTCACGAGGTCCGGCGCCGCCGACGTGGCTCGCGCGCCCGCACCCGCAGCACGAGCACCATCCAGACCGCCAGCACGAGGGCCGCTCCGCACCACCCGGCGACCGCCAGCCAGCTC
>NZ_JBJEHY010000073.1:0-14816 GCF_051876515.1 Nocardioides sp.
CTGGCCGTACGCCACCTCGCCGCGCGTGCCGCCGACGCCGGCCCGGGCCGGCTGCTCGACCTGTGCTGCGGGGCGGCGCCGGTCCCCGCCGTCGTCCTCGACCAGCTCCCCGGGACCGAGGTACTCGCGTGTGACGTCGACCCCGCCGCCACGGCTGCGGCCGCCCTCACGCTGGCGGGCCACCCGTCAGCGGCGGTCCTCACCGGGGACCTGTTCGCGCCCGTGCCGGCGCACTGGCGGGGGACCGTCGACGTGGTGAGCGCCAACGCCCCGTACGTGCCGAGCCGGGCACTGGCCACGATGCCGGCGGAGGCCAGGCTCCACGAGCCGGTCCGCGCGCTCGACGGAGGGGCCGACGGGCTGGCCGTGCACCGCCGCATCGCCGAACAGGTCTCTGGATGGCTCGCCCCCGACGGTGTGCTGCTGGTCGAGCTGGCGCCCGACCAGCTCGACGAGGCGGCCGCGATGTACGCCGCGCACGGGCTCCTCGCCACCGTGCACACCGACCCCGCGCTGGACGCGACCGCCCTGGTGGTCGGCCGGTCGTGAGCGCGGAGTCGTCCGGTGCCGGACGCCCCCATAGACTCGAGGCATGACCACCGACCTCGGCATCCCCCCGGTCCTCGACCCCGAGAGCGCCAAGAGCGTGCTGCTCGCCGCGCCGCGCGGCTACTGCGCCGGCGTCGACCGGGCCGTGATCACCGTCGAGAAGGCGCTCGACCTGTACGGCGCGCCGGTGTACGTCCGCAAGGAGATCGTGCACAACAAGCACGTGGTCGCCACCCTGCAGGAGCGCGGCGCGATCTTCGTCGAGGAACTCGACGAAGTGCCCCAGGGCGCCACCGTCGTCTTCTCCGCCCACGGCGTCTCGCCGGCCGTCCACGCCGAGGCGGCGACCCGCAGCCTCAAGACGATCGACGCGACCTGCCCGCTGGTGACCAAGGTCCACCACGAGGCCAAGCGCTTCGCCGCCGACGACTACGACATCCTGCTGATCGGCCACGCCGGCCACGAGGAGGTCGAGGGCACCGCGGGGGAGGCGCCCGACCACATCCAGCTGGTCGAGTCGCCCGAGGACGTCGCCGCCGTCGAGGTCCGCGACCCGTCCAAGGTCGCCTGGCTCTCGCAGACCACCCTGTCGGTCGACGAGACGATGGCGACGGTCAAGGCGATCCGGGAGAAGTTCCCGCAGCTGCTCGACCCGCCGAGCGACGACATCTGCTACGCCACCCAGAACCGCCAGCTCGCGGTCAAGGAGATCGCCAAGGACTCCGACCTGGTGATCGTGGTCGGCTCGCGCAACTCCTCCAACTCGGTCCGCCTGGTCGAGGTGGCGCTCGAGGCCGGCGCCAAGGCCTCGCACCTGGTCGACTACGCGCACGAGATCGACGAGGCGTGGCTCGACGGCGTCGAGACCGTCTCGGTCACCTCCGGAGCCTCGGTCCCCGAGGAGCTCGTGCAGGGGGTCCTGGCGTTCCTGTCCGAGCGGGGCTACCCCGACGCCCGCGCCGTCCACTCGGCCGAGGAGTCGCTGATCTTCGCGCTCCCGCCGGAGCTGCGCAAGGACATCCGCGCCGCCGAGAAGGCAGCGCAGGCGGCTGCCCAGGGCTGAGGCTCACGTACGAACGGACCGGGCCCCGACCACCTGTGAGGTGGTCGGGGCCCGTCTGTGTCTCGTACGGCCGAGGGGCGGCCGGGCGCGGTCGCGTCAGGCGGGGATCCTGGACCGCTCGCTGAGCGCGGCGGTGCACGCGATGCTGACCAGCGCCAGACCGGCGAGCATGATGCCGACGGCGATGGAGCCGTAGCTTGCGGTCAGGCCGGGGGCCAGCAGCGGCGGGATGGCGCCGCCGAGCACGCCGCCGAGGTTGTAGCCGGTGCCGGCGCCGGTGTAGCGGAAGCGGGTCTCGAACAGCTCCGGCAGGTACGCGCCGACCGGGCCGAACGCGACGCCGAAGATGCACAGGGTGACGGTGATGCCGATGCCGAAGGCCACGGCGGTGCCCTGGTCGAGCAGGGGGAACAGCGCCAGCGACCACACCGCGGCAGCGATCGCGGAGCCGATGATCACCCGCTTGCGGCCGATCTTGTCGGACAGCGAACCGCCGACGAGGGTGGCCACGGCCAGGGCGAGGGCGGCCACGATGCCGATCGCGAGCACCGTCTGGCGCTCCAGGCCGGGGCCGTCGGGGGAGGTTCCGTACGCGGTCAGGTAGGAGGTGCCCATGTAGAAGAAGCCGAAGAAGACGCCCATCAGGCCGCCGGAGAACAGGATCTCGCGGGGCTGGGTGCGGATCACGTCGAGGAACGGCATCTTGCGGGTCTCCGGCTCGGCCTGCGCGGTGGCGGCCTCGGCCTTGAAGACGGGGGTCTCGTCGATGTTCATGCGGATGTAGAGGCCTACCAGGACCAGCAGGCCGGAGACCAGGAACGGCACGCGCCAGCCGAACTGGACGAAGCTGTCGGAGCCCAGGACGAGGTCGCTGATCAGGAAGGTCGCGCTGGAGAGCAGGAAGGCGAACGCGGGGCCGAGCTGCGGGAAGACGGCGTAGAAGCCGCGCTTGTCCTCGGGCGCGTACTCGACGGCCAGGAGGTTGGCGCCGGCCCACTCGCCGCCGACCGCGAGGCCCTGGGCGAAGCGGAGCACGATCAGCGCGATCGGGGCGAGGACGCCGATCGCGGCCGCCGTGGGCAGCATGCCGATCGCCACCGTGGCGAAGCCCATCAGGAACAGGGTCGTGACCAGTGTCTTCTTGCGTCCCAGCTTGTCGCCGTAGTGGCCGAAGATGACCGCGCCGAGCGGGCGGGCGATGAAGGCGACCGAGAACGTCGCGAACGACGCGACGGTGCCGGCGGTCGCGCCGAGGGCCGGGAAGAAGATCTGGGGGAACACCAGGGCCGCGGCCGTGCCGTAGATGAAGAAGTCGTAGTACTCGATCGTGGTGCCGATGCAGGCGGCGAACGCCACCCGCGCCATCGACGGCTTCTTGGCCTCCGGCTCGGGCGCCCGGCGCTGGCCGGGGACCCCGGGCTCGCCGCGGTGGCGGGGGTCCGCCGAGGAGGAGGTTGAACTCTGGATCGTCGAACTCATGTGTGTCTCCAGGTGCCGGGCGGCGGGAGGTCCGTCCGCTTCGAGGAGTGAGTGTGTGGCGTCCATCACGCGCCCCGGCACCCCCCAAAGTGGGTGGGTGCCGCTCGGCGCTGTGACCGGGGCCTCACGAACCGCTGGCCGCAGCAGGGGCGCCGCTGGCCGCAGAACGCTCGCCGTGGCGTCGCCGACTGTTCACCATGGTTCCGCGGCCGACGACGCCGCGGAGGAGGTCAGCGATGGACCAGGTCACGCCACCGAGTGCCGAGACGACGCAGCTGCTCGAGCAGTGCGTCGCGCGGGCGCAGCGCGCTGCCGGGATGGACATCGCCTTCGCGGGTCTCGTCCACCCGGCGCAGAGCCACCTGTCGATCACGTCGCTGCGCGGCACCCGGACGAACTCCCTGGCCAACCTGCGGGTACGCGCCGGCGAGGGGTTGGGTGGCAAGGCGCTGGCCCTGCGGCGGCCGGCGGCGGTCAGCGACTACCTCAACGCCCGCGGCATCACCCGCAGCTACGACCACGCGGTCGCGCCGGAGTCACTGCGGGCGATCATCTCGCTCCCGCTGGCGGCGCCGGGGCGTACGCCGGTCGCGGTCCTCTACCTGGCCGACCGCAGCGGGCACGGGGTGGGGGAGCGTACGGCCGACGCCCTGCGCACGGTCGTGGTCGAGGCCGCCACGGACCTGCACGTCGCGGTGGAGACCCAGCGTCGGCTCGAGGCGGTGCGTGCCGACCTCGCGCGGGCCGCGACCGTCGACCTCCCAGACATGCGCAGCGACCTGCAGGCGCTGCTGGAGGCCACGACGGACCCGGACACCAGGGAGGGACTGCAGCGCGTGCTCGCCCGCGTGGACGGCACCCGTCCGGCGGCGCGCCGCCCCAGCGTGCCGTCGCCGCTCACGCGCCGCGAGGTCGACGTGCTCGGCCACGCCGAGCAGGGTGCCACGAACCTGGAGATCGCTCTGGCGTTGAACCTCACCGAGTCGACGGTGAAGTCGTACATGAAGACCGCGATGGCGAAGCTCGGTGCGGACAACCGGGTACGCGCGTGCCGCGCCGCCCGCCAGCGCGGCTTCCTGGGCTGAGGGCCGCCTAGACTCGGCGCATGGCCCGATACCTCGACATCCACCCCGAGAACCCGCAGCCGCGGCTGATCAGCCAGGTGGTGGAGGCGTTGCGGGACGACGCGCTCATCGCCTACCCGACCGATTCCGGCTACGCGCTGGGCGCCCAGCTGGGCAACCGCGAGGGCCGCGACCGGATCCTGCGCATCCGCGACCTCGACGACAAGCACCACTTCACGCTGATGTGCAGCGACTTCGCGCAGCTGGGGCAGTTCGTGCACGTCGACAACTCCGCGTTCCGGGCGATCAAGGCGTCCACGCCGGGGCCGTACACGTTCATCCTGCCTGCGACCTCGGAGGTGCCCAAGCGCCTCATGCACCCCAAGAAGCGCACCGTCGGCGTCCGGATCCCTGACCACGTGCTGGTGCAGACGCTGCTGGCCGAGCTCGGTGAGCCGCTCCTGACCAGCACGCTGATCCTGCCCGGCGAGACCGAGGCCCGCACGATGGGCTGGGAGGTCAAGGAGGAGCTCGACCACTCCGTCGACCTGGTCATCGAGTCCGGCGACGTGATCGCCGAGCCGACCACCGTCATCGACTGGTCCGAGGGCGCCCCGGAGGTGCTGCGGTACGGCTCGGGCGACGCCAGCCGGTTCGAGGTCTGACCCGCCGGCTCAGGCGTCCACCCGGGCGTCGGCGCGCATCCGCAGCCCCAGACAGGCCAGGCAGAGCAGGAATCCCACGAGGAACGACAGGCTGTGGTGCACCAGCGCGGTGACCAGCGCCTGGGCGAAGCCGTCGCCGGGGTCGGCGACGGCTTCGGGCTGCACGGCCGCGATCAGGGCGAAGGTGACCAGGGTGATGATCGGCGGGAGGGTCGCGACGAGGTAGAAGTCCTCGGGCCGCACCAGCCAGGCGAGCAGCAGGCACAGGGTGATGAAGACGAGGTCGTAGAAGAGTCCGACCCCGTCCATGAGGGCCACGTTGATCCAGGCGGCGGTGAGCGCGACGGCGAACCCGAGCGCGGTCAGGGACCGGCCGGTTTCCAACCCCACTTCCCAGAAGGGCCTGGACTGGCTCACAGGGTCACCGTAGAGCGCCAGTTCAGGCTCCTTCGACGCGGCGCGCCGTGGCGCGGGCTGACGGCCCCACCGAGGGGCCCTCAGCGAGGCCCGGGAGGAGCTGGGTGGTGGAGGCGTCGTCCTGCTCCACCAGCTCTTCGACCTGCGGGGTGCTGAGGGGAGCGGATGCCTCTCCCAGGGCCGCGAACTCGGGGGCGGAGAGGGTCCTGGGGGAGGAGGTGACCTGACGCGGACCCTCGAGCGGTGCGTCGGTGACGCCGAGATCGCCGAACTGGCGGGCCGTCACCAGCACCCTGCCCTCCAGCGATCCGACGGAGCTGTTGTACGCGTCGACGGCGCGGCCCAGGGAGCGCCCGAGCTGGTCGAGGTGTCCGCCCATGGTGGCGAGGCGTTCGTGCAGGGTGCGGCCGAGCTCGGCGACCTCCGCTGCCTGCTCGGTGAGACGCTCGTGGGACCAGCCCTGGGCGACGGTGCGCAGCAGGGCGATCAGCGTGGTGGGGGTGGCCAGCACGACGCCGCGCTCGGCCGCGTGCTCGAGCAGGCGCCCCTCGGACTCCAGTGCGGCGGACAGGAACGCCTCGGCCGGGACGAACATGACGACGAACTCCGGCGTCTGCTCGAACGAGCGCCAGTACGCCTTGGCCCCGAGGGCGTCGATGTGCTGGCGCAGCTGGCGGGCGTGCCGGGCGAGGTGGTGCTCGCGGGCCTCCTCGTCGTCGGCCCCCGTGGCGTCGAGGAACGCGTCGAGCGAGACCTTGGCGTCGACGACGACCTGACGGCCGCCGGCGAGGTGGACGACGAGGTCGGGACGTACGCGGCCGTCGTCGCGCTGGACCTGCTCGGAGAAGTCGCACCGCTCGACCAGTCCGGCGAGCTCGACGACGCGGCGCAGGTGCATCTCTCCCCACCGGCCGCGGACCTGCGGCTTGCGCAACGCGGTCGACAGGGTCTGGGTCTCACGCCGCAGCGTCTCGGTGGAGAAGCGCATCTCCTGCACCTGCTGGTGCAGCTGGCCCTGCCAGGCGCTGCGCTCGCGGGCAAGGTCGTTGAGCTGGTCGTGCAGGCGTGCCAACGACTCGGTGACGACCGCGTGGTCGGCCGTGCGCTGCTCGAGGGCGCGCGAGGTGACCGGGTCGTCGGTGGTGGCACGGGTGCGCGACCACAGCACCCCGATCAGCCCGCCCAGCCCGAGGCCGAGCAGCAGCCCGAGGAGAACCAGCCCCAGCGAGATCAACGTGTCCATGCGGCCAGCCTGCCGGGTGCCACTGACATTTCGGCGAGCCCGGCCGGGGCGTCCGGTCAGTCGGCGATGTCGATGACCACCGGGGCGTGGTCGGACGGGGCCCCGGGGAACACGTTCGGGTCGCGCTCCTCGCGGTCCACGAAGGCGCCGGTCACGCGCTCGGCGAGCGGTGGCGAGGCCAGCGCGAAGTCGATCTTCAGGCCGCGGTCGCGCTCGAAACGCTGACGGTAGTAGTCCCAGTACGTGTACGACGGGGCGTGGGCGCGGGTCACCTCGGACCAGCCGTCCTCACCGAAGGCGGCGAAGGCGTCGCGCTCGGCGGGCGTCACGTGGGTCTTGCCGCGGAACTGGGCCATGTCGAACACGTCGGTGTCCAGCGGGGCGATGTTCCAGTCGCCGACCAGCGCGGTGGGGGTGTCCAGCCACTCACGCGACGACTCGCGCAGTCGCGCCAGCCAGTCGAGCTTGTAGAGGTAGTGCGGGTCGTCGACCTTGCGCCCGTTGGGGACGTACAGGGACCAGATCCGGACGCCGCCGCAGACGGCGCCGATGGCACGCGCCTCCGCCTCGCCCGGGTCGCCGAACGGCGGCTGGCCGGGGAACCCGACGGTCACGTCGTCCAGCCCGACGCGGGAGAAGACCGCCACGCCGTTCCACTGGTTGAGGCCGACCACGGCCGACTCGTACCCGGCCGACTCGATGCCCATCAGCGGCAGCTGGTCGGGCTTGGCCTTGGTCTCCTGGACGGCCAGCACGTCGACCTCGTGCCGGGCCAGGAAGGCCTCGACGCGGTCGATGCGGGAGCGGAGCGAGTTGACGTTCCAGGTCGCGATGCGCACTCCGCAACCCTAGGCGGACGCCGGCGCGTCCAGGAACTCGCCCACCGCGTGCGGGGACGAGGCGTGCGCCAGCGCGACCGCGACCGGGAGGGCGACGTCGTGCAGGCGTACGGACTCGCCACCCGCCGCCGTCGTGGCGACCAGGTCGGCCAGCCCGAGACGGCGCTGGAAGATCGACTGCTCGATCACCCAGCCGATGATGCCGTCGCGCTGCAGGACCTCGCGTCGCCGCGTGAAGGTGCCCGAGCCCACCACCAGGTGGCGCTCGGTCAGCGCGTGACCAAGGTGGCGGTACGACGCCTCCGCCGCGACCGCGCTGAGCACCGCGGTGATCCCCAGCAGCACCCACGGCAGCCGCAGCACCAGCTCGGGCGCCCAGGCGAACGTGTCGGGCCACCGGTCGATCGCCCACTCGAGCACGCCGACGATCACGGCGGTGATCGCGATGTCGATGAGCGCACCGACGTACGCACGGCGGCGGGCCAGCCAGCCGTGCGGCACCAGCGGCGTGGTCATCGGCAGCGGGTCGCCGAGGACCTCGGCGCCGACGCGCTGGGCCACCGACAGGGGCACCGCGGGCAGCAGGCTGGGGGTGTTGTCGGACAGGCCGGTCGTCATGGCGGAGATCTCGGCGCCGTGCGCGGCGCGCATCAGCAGCGGTTCACGCAGGTCGACCCCGCGGACCCGCTTCTCCTCGACGCTGGTCGACCGGGTCGAGAAGAGGCCGGCGGTGAGGTTGAGGTTGTCGCCGTCGCTGACAAGGCGCAGGGCCCACCACTTCGCGACGTACTCGGAGACCGCCGCCAGGCACCACAGCACCACGGCACCGACGAGCACGACGAGCACCACCAGCACGACGGAGAACGAGGTGACCCAGGCCCACGCGTCCTTGAGGTGGTCGGCGTCGAAGATGGGCAGGTCGTCGACGAACTGGCTGAGGAAACCGATCGCGGCGGCGAGCACGACCAGCCGGGTCAGGCTGAGTGGAGCGAACCGCGCCCACGACCACTCGAAGCGGGCCAGCTCGACCGGTGCGGGAGCCGGTGCCAGCGGGGCCGACGTCGGCTCGCCCCAGCCGTCGCCGCCGGGCACGGCCTCGACCGGTGCGGTCGGCGCGCTCGCTGGGGCCTGCGCCCGCTTGGCGAGGAGGACCGTACGCAGCTGCTCGGCGTCGTTGACCGCCAACGCGTCGAGCGCGAACTGCTCGTCGTCGACACCGGTGCCGATCTCGACCTTGCGCAGCCCCAGCACCCGGTGCAGCACTCCCGCGGTGAGGTCGACGCTGCGGACCCGCTCGAGCGGAGCGGTGCGCTTCTTGCGGTTGAGCAGACCGGTGTGCATCTCGAGCCGGTCCGCGTCGACGCGGTAGTACGTCGTCAGCCAGGGGATCACGGCGACGGCGGCGATGATGGCGAGGGCCAGCGGCACGGCGATGAGTGCGAGCTCGGGGCGGCCGCTGGAGAACAGCGCGATCAGACCACCGACGGCCGGGATCGCGGCCTCCTTGAGGACCTTGAACGGGTCGACGAGGAGTTTTTTGGCGTTGACGCGCTCCCAGCCCTCGCCCTCGGGACGGAACCGGCTCACGTCGCGTCGCCCTCGTCGGCGGCAGTGATCGCGGTCAGCCGGGCGGCGAGTTCGCGCGTCTCCTCGGCGTCGAGCCCGGTGATGGTGATCGGTCCGGCGGCCGAGGCGGTGGTGACGGTGAGGGCGGCGATCCCGAAGGCCCGCATGATCGCGCCCTGGGAGAAGTCGACGGTCTGGACCCGGTTGATCGGGGCGATCCGGGTCTCGCGGCCGATCCAGCCTGACCGGGTGTGGATCGCCTCGTCGGTGACCTCCCAGCGGTGGACCCGGTAGCGGATCGTCGGCATCGCCGTCACGTGCGCCACCGCGTACACGACGAACGCCACGAGCAGCAGCGTGGCCCACCAGGGGCGGCCCGGGACGAAGAACCAGCCGACGGCCAGCGCCACGCAGAGCACGACGTCCCACACCAGTGCCGTGACCCTCCAGTACGTCACCGCGCGCGGTGAGACCCGGTTGGCCGGCTCGCGCAGCGCGAGGCCCGCGTCGGGGGACAGAGGGACGGGAGTGTCGTGATCGCTGCTCACGTGCAGGACTCTGTCACACGCCACCGACACGGAGCGCTACCATCGTCGCGATCCGCCGGGCACTGACCTTGCCCGGTGTTCCATCCCCGGACTTGGGGCGGTTGATCCGCGTTCGCAGACGTCTCGCGAACGCCTCCCGCCCGTACCCGAAACTCCGGAGACCTTCGTGAACCGACGCATCCGTCGTGCCCCTCTTGCTGCCCTCGCCGTCGCGCTGGCCGTCCCGCTCGCTGCCTGCGGCTCGTCCGCCGAGTCCGACACCCCAGACGAGACGACCGGCTCGTACGCCTTCAGCGTCGACAACTGCGGCACCCCGGTCGAGCTCGACGCCGTCCCGCAGCGGATCGTGGCGATCAAGTCCACCTCGATCGAGCTGGTCGCTGCGCTCGGCGCCGCCGACCGCTTGGTGGGGACCGGGTTCGCCGACGGCCCCGCCCCTGAGGAGTGGGCCGACGGCCTGGCCGACGTGGAGGTCCTCTCCGAGCAGGCGCCCAGTCAGGAGGTCGTGCTCGGCGTCGAGCCCGACCTGGTCCTGGCCGGCTGGGAGTCCAACCTGGCCGCCGACACCGCCGGCGAGCGGGAGACCCTGGCCAAGCTGGGCGTCGCCACGTACGTCTCCCCGGCCGCGTGCCAGGAGAAGGAGTACCAGCCGGACCCGATGACGTTCGACGCGCTCTTCGACCAGTTCGCCGAGGCCGGTGATCTCCTCGACGAGCAGGACGCCGCCGCGGAGCTCGTCGACAGGCAGCGCGCCGAGCTGGCCGAGGTGCCCACCGCTGTCGAGGGCACCACGGCCCTGTGGTGGTCGTCGGGCGAGAACACCCCGTTCGTCGGGGGCGCGATCGGCGCCCCGCAGATGATGCTCGACGCGGTCGGCCTCACCAACGTGGTCACCGAGCACGCCACCTGGACCTCCCTGGGCTGGGAGGCGATCGTGGACGCCGACCCGGACGTGATCGTCCTGGTCGACGCCACCTGGAACTCGGCCGAGCAGAAGATCAAGGCGCTCGAGTCCAACCCGGCCACCGCGGCGCTCTCCGCGGTCAAGGCGAAGCGCTACCTGACGATCCCGTTCCCCGCGGCGGAGGCCGGCGTACGCTCCGTGCCCGCCGCCGCCGACCTCGGCGCCCAGCTGGGCGAGCTCGGGCTGCTCGGCCAGGAGTGAGCGCCGTGTCCAGTGTGAGCCTCGCCCGCCGCCAGCCCCGTGCGGTCGTCGCCTCGACGGCCGTCCGGGCCGCGGTGGTGTGGGTGCTCGCGCTGGCGGCGCTGCCGGTGTCGATCCTGGGCGCGGTCACGATCGGCGCCGCCGACCTCACGGCCGCGCAGGTGTGGGGCTCGATCTCGCACCACCTGTTCGGGACGGCGTCGGAGCTGAGCGTGATCCGCGACGGCATCGTGTGGGAGCTGCGGCTGCCGCGGGTGCTGACCGCGGGCGCGGTCGGCGCGGGGCTGGCGATCAGCGGCGTGGTCATGCAGGCCCTGACCCGCAACCCGCTGGCCGACCCGTACCTGCTCGGCCTCTCCTCGGGCGCCTCGCTCGGTGCGGTCCTGGTGCTGCTCACCGGGCTCGCCGTGGCGCTGCCGGTGGCGGCGTTCTCCGGTGCGATGCTGGCGCTGGCCGGGACGCTGCTGCTGGCCCGCGCGCTCGGTGCGATCACGCCGAGCCGTACGGTCCTGAGTGGCCTGGCGGTCTCCTCGTTCGCGGGCGCGATCACCTCGCTGGTGATCTTCTGGAACACCCAGGGCGACTCGTACCGGCAGATCCTCAACTGGCTGCTCGGCTCGCTGGCCAGCGCCGACTGGGGGAGCGTCGCGATCGGCTGGGTCACCCTGCTCGTGGTCGGCGTGCCGGTGGTCCTGGGCGGTCGGGTGCTGGACGCGTTCGCGTTCGGCGACTCCGCGGCCGCCGCCCTGGGTGTGGCTGTGTCGAGGACACGGTGGCTGCTGCTGACCGGGACGGCGCTGCTGACCGGCGCGATGGTGTCGGTGAGCGGTTCGATCGGGTTCGTCGGCCTGGTGCTGCCCAACGCCGTACGCCTCCTCGTCGGTGCCCGGCACGCGCTGCTGCTGCCGCTCTCGGCGCTGGTGGGGGCCGTCTTCATGATCTGGGTCGACACGGCGGCGCGGACGCTCTTCGAGCCGCGCGAGCTGCCGGTGGGCATCATCACCGTCCTCATCGGTGCCCCCGTCTTCGTGGCGGTCCTCGTACGGAACCGGGAGCGGGCATGAGCGCGGCCGCGCTCGAGGTCGAGGGCGTCAGCGTCGACCTGGGCGGTCGCCGGATCGTCGACGACGTCGCGTTCTCGGTGCCGGCGGGCAGCGTGGTTGCGCTGGTCGGTCCCAACGGTGCCGGCAAGTCGACCCTGCTGCGGGGGATGGCGGGCGCCCTGCCCGCACCGGGCGGCCGGGTCGTCCTCGACGGCGTCGACCTGACGGCCCTGGGCCGCCGGGAGCGGGCGCGTCGGGTGGCGCTGGTGGAGCAGGACGCGCGCAGCGAGTTCTCGCTGTCGGTGCGCCAGGCCGTCGAGCTGGGCCGGACCCCGCACCGCTCGCTGTGGGGCTTCGAGGGCCCGGGCGACCCGGACGCCGTCTCCCAGGCGATGAAGCGGGCCGAGGCCGACGAGTTCGAGGGCCGCTCGGTGGGCGCCCTGTCCGGCGGCGAGCAGCAGCGGGTGCACCTGGCTCGCGCACTGGCCCAGGAGCCGCAGCTCTTGATGCTGGACGAGCCGACCAACCACCTCGACGTACGCGCCCAGCTGCGCACCCTGTCGCTGCTGCGCGACCTCGCCGCGACCGGGACGACCGTGCTGGCCGCCCTGCACGACCTCAACCTGGCGGCGGCGTACTGCGACCACGTCGTGGTGCTGGCCGGCGGACGCGTGGCGGCCGCGGGGGAGGTCGCAGCCGTGCTGGTGCCTGAGGTGATCGAGGAGACGTACGGCGTCGTCGCCGACGTGCTCACCCACCCGCGGACCGGGCGCCCGCTGATCGCCTTCTCGCCGCGTCCCTAGGATGGGGCGCACCCAGCAGGAGGAGGGACCGTGAGCGGACGCGTGGGGTACGTCGCCGCCGTCGACCGGGTCACGCCGCGCGAGGCGGTCGACCTGGCCGTGCTGGCGGAGCGGGCGGGCTTCTCGGGGACGCTGGTGGCGGACCTGTTCCAGCCGTGGCTGCCGTCGTTGGGGCAGGCCCCCAACGTGTGGCCGGTGCTGGCGGCGCTGGCCGAGCACACCAGCGGCGACTTCGGGCCGGGCATGGCGGTTCCGGGCGCGCGGATGCACCCGGTGGCGATCGCCCAGGCCAGCGCGACGCTGGCGGCGATGCACCCGGAGCGGCACTGGCTGACGTTGAGCGCGGGCGAGGCGCTGCACGAGCACGTCACCGGCGGGTACTGGCCGGAGGCGCCGGAGCGGATCAACCGGCTCTTCGAGGCCGTCGACCTGATCCGCCGGCTCTTCGCGGCGTCGGTGGCGGGGCGTGACATCCGGTTCGCGGGAGAGCACTTCACCTGCGAGACGACGCGGCTGTGGACGATGCCGCCGCGGGCGCCGCAGGTGCTGGTGGCCACGGGCGGGCCGGTGACCGCGAAGCGGGCCGGGCGTGCCGCCGACGGGCTGCTGGCGGTGGGGGTGTCGTACGAGCAGGCGGCGCTGGTGCTGGACCGGTTCGCGGCGGGGGCGAAGGAGGCCGGCAAGGACGCCTCGACGATGCCGCGCTGGCTGCACCTCAACCTGTCGTGGGCGCCGAGCGAGGAGCAGGCGCTGGCGCAGACCGCGGAGATGTACCCGATCGCGGCGATGCGGTTCGCCCGCGGTGACCTGCGCTCGCCGCAGCTGATCGAGCAGATCGCGCGACTCGTACGCCCCGAGGACCTGGCGGGTCGGGTGCCGATCAGCAGCGACCCGGCGGTGCACGCGGCCGAGATCCAGCGGTACCTCGACCTGGGCTACGACCGGGTCTTCGTGCAGAACGTGGGGGTCAACCAGGCGGCTTTCCTGGACGTCTTCGCCCGTGAGGTCCTGCCGGCGCTGGGGTGACCCGCTGGCGCGTACCCGGACAGGAACAATCCGCCTGAACGGGTCCGTGAGTGGCCTGCTCGGCCATTGATCCTGTCGGTGTACGACCGCCGAATCCGCGTGGGCCCCCGACCGGCCCTAGAATCACGTCACGTGGCTCTCACCATCGGCATCGTCGGACTCCCGAACGCAGGCAAGTCGACGCTTTTCAACGCCCTGACCAAGAACGACGTGCTCGCGGCGAACTACCCGTTCGCGACGATCGAGCCCAACGTGGGCGTCGTCGGTGTCCCCGACGAGAGGCTGCCCCAGCTGGCCGAGATCTTCGGTTCGGAGAAGATCCTCCCCGCGACCGTCGAGTTCGTCGACATCGCCGGCATCGTGCGCGGCGCCTCGCAGGGTGAGGGCCTGGGCAACAAGTTCCTCTCCCACATCCGTGAGTCGGCGGCGATCTGCCAGGTGACCCGCGTCTTCCGCGACGAGGACGTCACCCACGTCGACGGTGAGGTCAACCCCGGCAACGACATCTCCACCATCCAGACCGAGCTGATCCTCGCCGACCTGGAGACGGTCGAGCGCGCGGTGCAGCGTCTGGAGAAGGAGTCGCGCAAGAACAAGGAGCTCGTCGCCAACCTCGACGCTGCCGTCGCGGCCAAGGCGGCGCTGGAGTCGGGCACGCCGATCATCGCGCTGATCAACGAAGGAAAGATCGACCGCGGGCTGATCCGCGAGCTGTCGCTGCTGACCGCGAAGCCGTTCATCTACGTCTTCAACTGCGACTCCGACGAGCTGCACGACGAGGACCTCAAGGCCAAGATGCGCGAGCTCGTCGCGCCGGCCGAGGCGATCTTCCTCGACGCCAAGTTCGAGTCCGAGCTGATCGAGCTCGACGACGAGGAGGCCGCGGAGTTCCTCGCCGAGGCCGGCGTCACCGAGCCCGGCCTGGAGGTGCTGGCCCGCGTCGGCTTCGACACCCTGGGCCTGCAGACGTACCTCACCGCCGGTCCCAAGGAGACCCGCGCCTGGACGATCAGGAAGGGCGACACCGCCCCCGAGGCCGCCGGCGTGATCCACACGGACTTCCAGAAGGGCTTCATCAAGGCCGAGATCGTCTCCTTCGACGACCTCCTCGCCGCCGGGACCATGGTCAAGGCCAAGGAGGCCGGCAAGGTCCGCATGGAGGGCAAGGACTACGTGATGGTCGACGGGGATGTCGTCGAGTTCCGCTTCGGAGCAACGTCTACAACCAAGAAGTAGGCGTGTCTCCGGGGACTGACTGAGGTCGTTCCCAACCAAGGAGACACCATGACCACACACACCACCGACACGCCGGCCCCGACCGTGCGTTGCTCGATCGATCTGATCCA
>NZ_JBJEHY010000074.1:0-14799 GCF_051876515.1 Nocardioides sp.
GACGGGGGTTGAGGCGCTCGCGGACCTTGTCGATGGTCTGCTTCAGCAGGGCCACGCCGCGCAGCGCGAAGTACTCGCACTCCAGCGGGACGATCACGCCGTCCGAGGCGGTCAGCGCGTTCACGGTGAGCAGACCCAGCGACGGCTGGCAGTCGATGATGATGACGTCGTACTGGGACAGCGCCGGCTCCAGGACCCGCTGCAGCGTCTGCTCGCGGGCAACCTCGTGCACGAGCTGCACCTCGGCGGCCGACAGGTCGATGTTGGAGGGCAGCAGGTCCATGCCGGGCACGCCCGAGGGGACGACGACCTCGTCGAGGTCCACGTCGCGCTCCATCAGGAGGTTGTAGACGGTGAGCTCGAGGTCGTGCGGGTTGAGCCCCAGCCCCACCGACAGCGAGCCCTGCGGGTCGAAGTCGACGAGGAGGACCTTGCGCCCGTACTCGGCCAGCGAGGCGCCCAGGTTGATGGTGGTCGTGGTCTTGCCGACCCCACCCTTCTGGTTGCACATCGCGACCACCCGGGCACGGGTCCCCTCACGCACGGGGCGCGGCTCGGGGAAGACCGGCATCGGGCGCCCGGTCGGGCCCAGCTTCACCTCGGCCCCGGCGGACCGGGCCTCGTCGAGGCGCGGGAACGGGATGGGTTCGGTCACGGAGTGCTCGTTTCGGACGGAATGGTCTGGTGCTGGGGTCCTGGTCGGCGGGGCCACCCTGGGCGGCACCTCGGGCGCCGCACCTCCGGTCGGGAACGATCCGTGGTGACCTGCATCAACCATGGCTTCTCCTGACGTACGTCTGCGGGACGGACCTCCGCGAGGGTACGGCCATTGTCGACATCTCGACTCCGATTCCGAGGACTCGCTTCGCGCGAGCCTAGGTGTCCGCGACGGTGCCCCACAACACCGGGGGGCGGATCGACTGGCTGGTGACACAAATCTGTGAGTTGGGCCACCGTGGAGTGCACAGGCACCGTGTCACCTGTGCAGAACCCTGTGCACAACCGACGACCTCTCACAGGCGGTGCACCGCCGTCGTCGCCAGCACCAGCTCGCCCGCCTCGTCGGAGGCGTCGCAGTCGACCACGGCGTCGATGACCCAGTCGTGGTGGCCCTCGGGATCGTGCAGCGTCTGGCGCACCACGCGCACCCGGGCGACCACGTCCCCGTCCGCCCCCGCAGGGATGCCCCGCTTCTCCTCACCCACGTGCAGCAGGGACGGTCCGCGGGCGTCGGCGTCGACCAGGAGCGAGTCGTGCTCGGTGAAGTACGACTCCAGCGCCTCGTCCCACACGCTCCGGCCGACCACGACCTGCCGCGCCGGCTCGACCCGGTCGGCGGCCGCACGCTCCAGGCGTACCAGGCCGTCGAGGTCGTCGCGGGACATCAGGTCGACCCGCGCCCACATGGCGTTGCGGATCATCACGGCGAACGGCCGGGCCTGCTTCGACAGCGGACGCGTCGGCGCCGTGGACTCCTCGCGACGCTCCACCGCGTGCGCGGGGTCGACGAGCGACTCCCACTCGTCGAGCAGCGAGGAGTCGGTCTGGCGGATGGTCTCCCCCAGCCACTCCACGACGTCCTCGAACTCGTCGGTGCGGACGGCCTCGGGGACCGTGTGCCGCAGCATCCGGTACGCATCCGTCAGGTAGCGCAGCACCAGGCCCTCGGAGCGGGCCAGCTGGTAGCGGGAGACGAAGTCGGTGAACCCCATCCCCTGCTCCCACATCTGCCGCACCACCGACTTGGGCGACAGGGCGTCCTCGCTGAGCCAGGGGTGGGTCTGACGGTAGATCTCGAACAGGGCGCCGAGCAGGTCGGCGAGCGGCTGCGGCCAGGTGATCTCCTCGAGCAGCGCCATCCGCTCCTCGTACTCGATCCCGTCGGCCTTCATCTCGGCCACGGCCTCGCCGCGGGCGGCGAACTGCTGGGCGAAGAGGATCTGCCGGGGCGCCTCCAGCACCGACTCCGCGACCGACAGCACGTCGAGGCTGTACGTGTCCGACTCGGGGTCCAGCACGTCGAAGGCGGCGAGCGCGAAGTGCGCCAGGGGCTGGTTGAGCGCGAAGTCGAGCGGCAGGTCGACGGTCATGACGTACCTGCGCCCGAACTCGTCAGGCTCCTCGAGCCGGGTCAGCACCCCCGTACGCACGAGGCTGCGCGCCAGCCTCAGCGCCCGCCGGGCGAGCTTGACCTGCTGGCGGCGGTCCTCGTGGTTGTCGGTGAGCAGCCGCCGCAGCACACCGAACGCGTCCTCCTCGCGGGAGACGACGTTGATCAGCATCGCGTTGTCGACCTTCATCCGCGACACGAGCCGCTCGGGCTCGCCGCCGACCAGCTTGTCGAAGGTCTGCTCGCTCCACACCACGGCGCCCTCGGGGGCCTTCTTGAGCTGGGCCTTGGAGTTCTTCTTCGAGTTGGCGGCGTTCTTCGCCGCGGCCTTGGCCTTGGCCCGCTCGTTCTCGATGACGTGCTCGGGCGCCTGCACCACGACGTACCCGGCGGTGTCGAAGCCGGCACGTCCGGCACGGCCGGCGATCTGCTGGAACTCGCGCGTGCGCAGCACCCGCTGGCGGCTGCCGTCGAACTTGGCCAGGCCCGTGAAGAGCACCGTACGGATCGGGACGTTGATCCCCACGCCCAGGGTGTCGGTCCCGCAGATGACCTGGAGCAGACCCGCCTGCGCCAGCTGCTCGACGAGCCGTCGGTACTTGGGCAGCATCCCCGCGTGGTGGACGCCGATGCCCGAACGGACCAGCTTCGACAGCGTCTTGCCGAAGCCGCTGCCGAAGGTGAAGGTGCCGATCTTGTCGGCGAGCGCCGCCTTGTCGACCTTCGCCGCCAGGGTCGCCCGGGGTCCGCTGGCCGAGAGCAACGAGGTCGCGTGCTCCACCGCGGCGGCCTGGGTGAAGTGCACGACGTACACGGGTCCCTGGTTGGTGGAGACGAGCTCCTCGAGCGTCTCGGCCATCGGCTCCAAGGAGTAGCGGAAGTCCAGCGGCACCGGTCGCGGGGCGTCGGCGACCAGGGCGACCTCCCGGCCGGTACGCCGGGTCAGGTCCTCCGACAGCTCGGTGACGTCGCCGAGCGTGGCCGACATGAGCAGGAACTGGGCGTCGAGCAGCTCCAGCAGCGGGACCTGCCAGGCCCACCCGCGGTCGGGCTCGGCGTAGTAGTGGAACTCGTCCATCACCACGAGGCCGACGTCGGCCGAACGGCCCTCGCGCAGCGCCAGGTTGGCCAGGATCTCGGCGGTGCAGCAGATGATCGGGGCGTCGGCGTTGACGGCCGCGTCGCCGGTCAGCATCCCGACGTTGTCGGCGCCGAACACGTCGATGAGCGCGAAGAACTTCTCGCTCACCAGGGCCTTGATGGGAGCGGTGTAGAAGCTCACCTTGTCCTGCGCGAGCGCGGCGACGTGCGCCCCCAGGGCCACCATCGACTTCCCCGACCCCGTCGGCGTGGCGAGGATGACGTGGTTGCCGGCCAGCAGCTCCATCACCGCCTCGTCCTGGTGCGGGTACAGCTCCAGCCCCTGGTCGGCGACCCAGCCGGTGTAGGCGTCGTAGACGCCGTCCGGGTCCGTGCCGGTGGGGACCCGCTCGTCGAGGCGTGGCGATGTCATCTGCTCAGGTCAGCTCCTCAGCCCTGTGCTCGGGGGTGCGCGGTCGCGAAGACCTCTCGCAGGTTGTCAACGGTGACCAGTGTGTACACCTGGGTCGTGGTCACCGACGCGTGCCCCAGGAGTTCCTGCACGACGCGCACGTCGGCACCGCCGTCGAGCAGGTGGGTGGCGAACGAGTGGCGCAGCGTGTGCGGGGACACCCCGGTGCGTACGCCGGCCCGGTCGGCCGCCTTCGCGAGCACCGCCCAGGCGCTCTGCCGGGAGAGCCTGCCGCCGCGGGAGTTCAGGAAGAGCGCCGGTGTCCCGGACCCCTGCACCACCAGGTCGGGGCGCGTCCGGGTCGTGTACGCCTGCACCGCGTCCAGCGCGAACCGACCCACCGGTACGATCCTGTGCTTCCCGCCCTTGCCGCGCAGCAGCACGGTGGCGTCGACGGTGTCGAGGTCGTCCACGTCGAGGCCCACGGCCTCCGAGATCCGGGCACCGGTGCCGTACAGGAGCTCCAGCAGCGCCCGGTCCCGCAGCGCGAGCGGCGTCTCGGGCGCGCCCGCGGCGTCGAGGATCGCCTCGACCTCGGAGAGTGGCAACGCCTTGGGGAGCCGCTTGGCCTGGGCCGGCGGCTTGACCTCGCTGGCCGGGTCGTGCGTGGCCAGACCGTCCATGACCGCGAACTTGTGGAAGCCGCGCACCGCGACCACCGTGCGGGCCGCCGAGGTCGCGCTGAGCGCCTGGTGGTCGGCGTCGCCCTCACGCAGGTGCGCGAGGAAGTCCAGCACGGTCTGCTCCCCCACCTCGTCGAGGCCGGTGACCCCGCGCAGCTCGAGGAAGCCCACGTAGCGGCGGAGGTCGCGTCGGTACGACGAGAGCGTGTTGGCGGCCAGGCCCCGTTCCACGGTCAGATGGTCCAGGTACGTGCGTACTGCCTGGACCACGGACGACTCGCTCACGCGATGACGGTACCCACGTCCACCGAGGGCAGCCCGACCGCCTCGCCGACGGGAGCGTTGGTGAGCTGCCCGTCGTGCGTGTTCAGCCCCAGCGCCAGCGACGGGTCGGCGCGCAACGCGTCGCGCCAGCCCCGCTCGGCGAGCTGGACGACGTACGGGAGGGTCGCGTTGGTCAGGGCGTACGTCGAGGTGTTCGGGACCGCGCCGGGCATGTTCGCCACGCAGTAGAAGATCGAGTTGTGGACCTCGTAGGTCGGGTCGTCGTGGGTGGTGGCCCGGGTGTCCTCGAAGCAGCCGCCCTGGTCGACGGCGATGTCGACGAGCACGGAGCCGGGCTTCATCCGCGAGACCAGCTCGTTGCTGACCAGCTTGGGAGCCGCGGCGCCCGGGACCAGCACGGACCCGATCACCAGGTCGGCCTCGAGCACCTGCTGCTCGATCGCGAGGCTGGACGAGGCCAGCCCGTGCACGCGGTTGTTGTACCGCCAGAAGCTCATCCTCAGCTTGTCGAGGTCCGTGTCGAGCAGCGTCACGTCGGCGCCCATGCCGAGGGCGATGTTCGCCGCGTTCTGACCGGCCACGCCCGCGCCGATCACGACGACCTTGGCGTTGGCGACGCCACCCACGCCACCCAGCAGCACTCCGCGCCCACCGTTGGCCTTCAGCAGGCTCATGGCGCCCACCTGCGGCGCGAGACAGCCGGCGACCTCCGACATCGGGTACAGCAGCGGCAGGGTGCCCGAGGGTAGCTGCACGGTCTCGTACGCGATGCCCGTCACCCGGCTGGACAGCAGCTGCTCCGTCAACGGCTTGTCGGCGGCGAGATGGAGGTAGGTGAACAGGGTCAGACCCTCGCGGAGGCGGTGGTACTCCTCGGCGACCGGTTCCTTGACCTTGAGGACGGTGTCCGCACCGCCCCACACGTCGTCGGCCTGCGCGACCACCCTGGCCCCGGCCGCGACGTACTCGTCGTCCGGGATCTGCGAGCCGACGCCGGCACCCTGCTGCACGAGCACCTCGTGCCCACGCCGCACCAGCTCGTGCACGCCGACCGGGGTGAGCGCCACCCGGTACTCGCGGTTCTTCACCTCTGTGGGAACGCCGATCTTCATCGAGGCCTCCTGACGGTGCCCCCGCGCCGTTGCGGGGCGCTGTGTTCGGAGGCTACTCCTGGGGGAAGGGACCGCGTCCAGACCTTTCCGCCGGAGTCGCCGGAGTGGGTGGGGTCCCAGACCGCGCCCACGGGCCCGTCACAACTCGCCGCGGGCCTTCAGCACCTCGTACGCCAGCACCGCCTGCGCGAGCGGTCCCTGACGCACCCGTCCGTCGAGCACGGCCTGGAGGAGGCCGGCCATCGGGGTCCAGAAGACCTCCATCTCCGCCTCCTCGTGCTCCAGCTCGAAGTCACCGCGCGGCGCGTGGCTGAGGCCGCGCGCGAGGAAGATCTCGTGCACCTCGTCTGTCAGTCCGGCGCTGGGGAACGTGCTGAGCAGCTGGCGCCACTCCCGCGCAGCCAGCTCGGCCTCCTCGCGCAGCTCACGCTTGGCCGTCTCCACCGGCGGTTCGTCCCCGGCGTCGCGCAGACCGGCCGGGAGCTCGACGAACTCGTGGTGGGAGATGTGGCGGTACTGGCGCAGGCACAGGACGCGTTCTTCGTCGTCGACCGCCAGCACGATGACCGCACCGGGGTGCGAGATCCGGACGCGGGTGAACGTCGGCTCCGGGTGCGCGGGACGGGTGATGACGTCCTCGACCACGTCGATGACCCACCCGCTCTCGTACACGACCTCCGACGACAGCACGGGCCACTGCGCGGGCAGGTCACGGAGCTCCGAACCGGGGCGTTCAGGTGTCTGCATGCCGCCGACGTTAGCGCGCGCCCAACTTGTCGGTAACGTCACACCCATGACGTTGACCAGTCTGACCCGCGACGAGGCCTCGGCCCGTTCCGCGCTCCTCACCGTGGAGCGCTACGACATCCACGTGGACTTCACCGGCCTCCTCGAAGGTGACCTCTTCTCGTCGGTGAGCACGATCTCCTTCTCCTGCCGCGAGCCCGGCGCCACGACCTTCGTGGACTGCGCCGGCGACATCGCGCGGGCCACCCTCAACGGGGTGGACATCGACGTGTCGGGGGCCGCCGGCGGGAGGCTCCCGCTGCCGGCCCTGGCCGCCGACAACGTCCTGGTCGTCGAGGCGAGCACCACCAACACGGGCGCCAGCGAGGGCATCCTGCGCACGGTCGACCCCTCGGACGGCCTGGTGTACGTGTGGACCTCGCTCGAGGCCGACGAGGCCCGCCGGCTCTGGGCCTGCTTCGACCAGCCCGACCTCAAGGCCCCGCACGGCTTCACCGCGCTGGCGCCCGAGTCGTGGACGGTCGTCTCCAACTCGGCCCCCGACGCCGTGGACTCGGCTGGCGACGGGAGCCGGACCTGGAGCTTCGCCGACACGCCGCCGCTGTCCACGTACGTCGTGGTGGTCAACGCCGGCCCGTTCCACGAGGTGCGTGTCCAGCACGACGGGTACGACCTCGGCTTCTACTGCCGCCAGTCGCTGCGTCCCCACCTCGAGCGTGACCTCGACGAGATGGTCACCCTGACGCGTCAGGGCCTCGCGTTCTTCGGGGAGCAGTTCGGCTACCCCTTCCCGCAGGAGCGCTACGACCAGGTCTTCGTCCCCAACCTCGGTGGGGCCATGGAGAACTGGGGCTGCGTCACCTACGGCGACGGCCAGCTGTTCCGTACGCCGCCGTCGCACGCGCAGCGCGCCACGCGGGCCGAGTTCATCCTGCACGAGATGGCCCACATGTGGTTCGGCGACCTCGTGACCATGCAGTGGTGGGACGACCTGTGGCTCAACGAGGCGTTCGCCTCGTGGGCGGCCAACTGGGGCATGGCCCGCGCCACGGAGTTCTCCGACCAGTGGGCGACGTTCCTGGCCCAGCACAAGCGTCCTGCGTACGAGATGGACATGAGTCCCGCCAGCCACCCGATCCGCAGCGACGTCGCCGACGTGTCGGGTGCCATGGCCAACTTCGACTCGATCACCTACGTCAAGGGCCAGAGCGTGCTGCACCAGCTCATGGCCTACATCGGCGAGGACGCCTTCGTCGCCGGCCTCAAGGACTACTTCTCACGCCACGCCTTCAGCAACACCGTGCTCGCCGACCTCATGGGCGCGTACGGACGGGCCGCCGGTCGGGACCTGTCCGGCTGGACGTCCGCGTGGCTCGACCTGGCGGGGACGGACGTCATCTCGCTCGAGGGTGACCTGCTGAGCGTGCAGGCACCCGAGGGCCAGCAGGCGCGTCCGCACCGGCTCGACGTCACGGTGTTCGACGCCGACCTCACGCGTACGGGGACCGTCGGGGTCCAGCTCGAGGGGGACTCCGCCCGGCTCGACCTGCCTGAGGGCGACCTGCGCCTGGTGAACGCCGGCGACCTCACCTTCGCCGCCGTACGCCCCGACGCCACGTCGCGGAGGCTCATGCTCGAGCGGCTGCCGGACCTGCCGCAGCCGCTTGACCGCGCGCTGGTGGTCAACACCGCCATGCAGCTGCTGCTGCTCGGCGAGGCTGCCCCCCGGGACGTGGCCTCTGCGTTCAGCCGGGCCCTGCGCACCGAGACCAGCAGCGCCCTGGTGGAGCCGCTGCTCTCGCTCGGCCTGACCGTGGCCGAGCGGTGGGCTCCCTCGGACGAGGCCCCTGCCCTCCTGGCTGCCTTCGCCGACGCCGCGGCGGCCAAGGCGGCCGAGCCCGAGCACCGTCAGGCTGCCCTGCGCTCACTGGCGGCCTCGGCCTCCTCGGACTCGCACTGGGCGGTGCTGGACGAGGCGGTCGCCGGAGCCGCCGACAACGACCTCGCGTGGCGCGTGGCCGTGCGCCGCGCCGAGCTCGACCAGTACGACGAGGCGGCCACCGACGCCCTGCTGGCCAGCGACCCCGACCCCGACGCGCCGATGCGCCGTCTCGCGGTGCTGGCCGCCCGTCCTGACGCGGAGGCCAAGGAGGAGGTCTGGCGGGCGTTCTTCGTGGACTACGCGGTCCCCTCGAGCCGCGAGACGCTGGTCCTGGGCTCGACGTTCTGGCGTCCGGGCCAGGTCGACCTGCTCCGCCCCTTCGCCCACCGGTACCTGGAGGAGCTGCGGACGCTCAAGGGCGGCCTGCTCAACCAGGGTCTGATCATCCGCGCCATGTTCCCGCTCGGTGCGGGCGACGCGGAGTTCCTGGCGGCCGCGCAGGAGGCGGCACAGGACACCGCGCTCAGCGCGTACGCGCGGGCCCAGCTGAAGACCAACGGGTTCGTGCTCTCCCGCATCCTGCGGGCCCGCACCCTCTGACCCCAGGTCAGCAACGCAGAGGAGCCGCCGTCCCGATCGGGACGGCGGCTCCTTCGTGCTCGGGGCTCAGGCCTCGTCATTGACCTCGGCGTGCAGACCGCTCTCGTCGATCGGGAAGCGGAGCTCCTTCTGACGCGCGATCGCGGCGCCGACCAGCCCGGCGAAGAGCGGGTGCGGCCGTGTGGGACGCGACTTCAGCTCGGGGTGCGCCTGGGTGGCGATGTAGTACGGGTGCACCTCGGTCGGCAGCTCGACGAACTGGACCAGACCGTTCTCCGGGTTGGTGCCGGAGAAGACCAGACCGGCCTCCTCCAGGCGGGTGCGGTACGCGTCGTTGAACTCGTAGCGGTGGCGGTGACGCTCCGACACGGTCGTCGCGCCGTACACGGTCGCCGCGAGTGAGCCGGGCCGCAGGTCGGCGTTCTGGGCACCCAGACGCATGGTCCCGCCGAGGTCGCCCGCGCCCTCCACGAACTGCTTCTGCTCCTCGATCGTGGAGATGACCGGCTCGGGGGTGTTCGGGTCGAACTCGGTGGACGCGGCACCCTCGATGCCCGCCTCGGAGCGGGCGTACTCGATGACCATGCACTGCAGACCCAGGCACAGGCCGAGCGTCGGGATCCCGTGGGTCCGCGCGTAGTTCAGGGCGCCCAGCTTGCCCTCGATCCCCCGGATGCCGAACCCGCCGGGCACGCAGACGGCGTCGACGTCGCTGAGTTGCTTGGCGGCACCGGCCTCGGTGGCGCACTCGTCCGAGGGGATCCAGCGGATCTGGACCTTGGCCTCGTGCGCGAAGCCGCCGGCACGCAGTGCCTCGCTGACCGAGAGGTACGCGTCGGGCAGGTCGATGTACTTGCCGACCAGCGCGACGGTCACCTCCTCCTTGGGGTGGTGCACGCGGCGCAGCAGGTCGTCCCAGCGCGTCCAGTCGACGTCGCGGAACGGCAGGTCGAGGCGGCGCACGACGTACGCGTCGAGGCCCTCGCGGTGCAGCACCTTGGGGATGTCGTAGATCGAGGGCGCGTCCGCGGCGGTGACCACGGCCTCCTCGTCGACGTCGCACATGAGGGCGATCTTGCGCTTGATGCCCTCGGGCAGTTCCCGGTCGGCGCGGCAGATGATCGCGTCGGGCTGGATGCCGATGGAGCGCAGCGACGCCACCGAGTGCTGCGTGGGCTTGGTCTTCAGCTCGCCCGACGGGCCGATGTACGGCACCAGGGAGACGTGGATGAAGAAGCAGTTGTCACGGCCGACCTCGTGCCGGACCTGGCGCGCGGCCTCGAGGAACGGCAGCGACTCGATGTCGCCGACCGTCCCGCCGACCTCGGTGATCACCACGTCGATGTCAGGGCCGCCCATCGCGAGGATGCGGTCCTTGATCTCGTTGGTGATGTGCGGGATCACCTGGACGGTGTCACCGAGGTACTCGCCGCGACGCTCCTTGGCGATCACGTTCGAGTACACCTGACCGGTGGTCACGTTGGCGATCTGGTTCAGGTTGGTGTCCAGGAACCGCTCGTAGTGGCCGATGTCGAGGTCGGTCTCCGCCCCGTCCTCGGTCACGAAGACCTCACCGTGCTGGAACGGGTTCATCGTCCCCGGGTCCACGTTGAGGTACGGGTCCAACTTCTGCATCGTGACGCGCATGCCGCGCGCCTTCAACAGACTTCCGAGGCTGGAGGCCGAGAGCCCCTTGCCGAGCGAGGAGGCGACGCCTCCGGTCACGAAAACGTGCTTGGTCAGCGTGGAACTCTTCACGGACTTCAAGTCTACAGGACCGGAACGGTTCCGTCGGATCCCGACGCACCGAAGGATCCACCCTCGTTGCTGCGCACGTGCGCCAGCGCCAGCACGGCTGCCGCCCTGCCGCCGGCCAGCTCAACGCCGTCGACCGTGGCGACCTCGGTCAGGCCCGCGACCGCGCGGAGGTCAGCCAGCTGGCCCGCGTCGCCGTCCTTCGAGTTGCCCGCGACCACGACGCCCAGGGCGGTCGCGTCGAGACCCTCGAGGAAGCCCGAGGTGATCGCGTCCCCGCCCTCGGCGCTCGGCGTGTCGCCGAGGACGACCAGGACCAGCGAGGCGCGGCTCTCGACCGTGCCCGGGTCCTCCACCAGCTCCGCCCCGACCATCGCCTGGACGTTCGCCTTGGTGGTCCCCTCGAAGGCGGGCAGCTCGTCGTTGACCTTGTCGGCGTCCGGGACGGCGATGGAACGGCCGAGCAGCTGTCCGATCCGCACGTACGTGGAGGCGGCCGAGTCGACGGTGCCCTCCTCCTGCTGGGTCAGCAGCTGGGAGCCCAGGGTGTCCACGAGCGACTTCTGGCCCGGGTCGGCGAACGCCTCGGTCAGTCGGTAGGTGCCGGTCACGACGCCGCCGGCCTGACCCACCAGGTCGGTGAGGGAGGTGACGCTGTCCTCGTCGGCGCCTGCGAACGTGACGATCGCGACGCCCTGGTCCTCCAGGACGCCGTCGACGAGCCGGGGGCTGACGTCCTCGGCGAAGGTCGCCCCGAACTCCAGGGCACGGGTGTCGGTACGGTCCGCCACCGCGGGCTTCTCCGTCGTACGTTCGGCGACCTCCGAGAACGGCCCGCTGCCGAGGATGACTCCCACGGCGAGCGCCACGAAGACGGAGATGATGGTCACGACGTGCTGTCGGAAGGTGATCACGCGAAGAGTCCTCGTACGTAGTCGGAGATGTCGCCGAGCCAGGGGCCGAGATCGGCGGCCCACTCCTGGCCGACGGGGGTGACGGCCACGGCCACGGCGGCGAGTGCGGCGCCGAAGATCCCGAGCCCCACCACGTGGCGCGGGCGCACCGCGCCGTCGTACAACGTGGGAACGGCCGCGGCGTCCACCAGTCGGGGCCCGACCTTGAGCCTGGTCAGGAAGGTGCTCGCGAGCCCGGGCCTGCGGCGGTCCAGGAACTCGTCGAGGGTTGCGTGCATGCCGACGCCGACGATCAGGGACGGGTCGGCGGCGTCGGCCAGGATGAGCGCCGCGTCCTCGGCCGTCGCGCTGGTCTCGAAGCGGACTGCCTGCACTCCGATGCGTTCGAGCGGCTCGGTGACCCCGCGGGGGGCACCGCGTTCGACGAGGACGATCACCAGGTCCGCCTTGCGGAGCACGTCGGCGCCCACCGTCTGGTCGGGGCTCGAGAGGACCACCACGTCTGCAGGACGTCCGGCGCCCTTGAGCGCCTGCGCCGCGCCGTCGACGGCGATCACCGTCGGCTTCTGCTCCCGCAGGAACGGCTTGAGTCCCTTCAGCTCCTGGGCCCAGTCGTAGGAGTCCACGACCACCACGACCGGCCGTCCGTCCACCGCGTGCGGAAGTGCGGGCACCCCGTGACCGTGCAGCAGCAGGTCCTGCTCCCGCTTGAGGAAGGCCGTGGAGTTGTGGGTGAAGCTCTCCAGCTGGGCGGTCAGCCCCTCACGGGCCGCCTGCATCTCGTCGGCCACCACGTCGGCGTCCACCGTGCGCCCCTCGACGGCGCTGCCGTCCTCGAGGTGCAGCGCACCCTCGTGGAGGCGTACAGGGTCTCCGTCGCGGACGCGGGCGAACCCGTCGGCGCCGATCTGGTCGAGCACGGGCACGCCGGCCTGCACGAGGTGGTCCGGCCCGAGGTTGGGGTAGCGCCCCGAGCTCATCGGCGAGGCGTTGACGACGGCCGCGACCCCGGCGTCGATGAGGGACTGCGCGAGGGCACGGTCCATGTCGACGTGGTCGAGGACGGCGATGTCGCCCGGCCGGAGACGCGTCAGGAGCCGTGCGGCCCGACGTTCGACTCTCGCGGTGCCGGCGACTCCGGGCAGGGTGGGTGTCGGGCGTTGACGCGTGGGGAACTTCATGGCGTGCCCCATGCTGTCAGGCCCCGGGGCCCTATTTCGGGAGGCACGCCCGTTCGGGCGCGGCGGCCTCGAGGAGCTCCCGGGCGTGCGCGCGGGCACTCTCGGAGTCCTCCACGCCGGCCAGCATCCGCGAGAGCTCGCGTTCGCGCTGGTCCTCGTCGAGGGTGACCAGGCCCGAGGTGGTGACCGACCCGTCGTGGTCCTTGTGCACCACGACGTGGCGGTCCCCGTACGCGGCCACCTGCGGCAGGTGCGTGACGACCAGGACCTGGGAGGTGCGCGCCAGCGCGGCGAGCCGACGGCCGATCTCGACGGCCGCCTTGCCGCCCACCCCGGCGTCCACCTCGTCGAAGACGAACGTCGGCACGTCACCGGTCCCCGCGAGCGCCACCTCCAGGGCGAGCATCACGCGGGAGAGCTCACCGCCCGACGCGCCCTTGCCCAGGGCGCGCGCCGCGCTCCCCTTGTTGGCCGCGAGGAGGATCTCGACGTCGTCCACGCCGTGGCGGGAAGCACGCACCCACGTGCCGTCGACCAGGAGCGCCGTGGTGGGCGGGTCCTCCCCGGGATCAGGCACTTCGGTCCGGGTCACGCTCACCTCGATGCGGGCGTGCGGCATGGCGAGCCCGGCCAGCTCGGCCTGCACCTGGGCGGCGAGACGTTCCCCGCTGGCCTGCCGGGCCTCGCTCAACGCGGCGGCCGTGACGGCCAGACGGTCCCGCAGCTCCGTACGGCGGGCCTGCAGCTCGTCGATCCGGGCATCGGTGTCGTCGAGCCCGAGCAGGCGCTGGGCCGACTCCTTGGCCCAGGCGAGGACCTCCTCCACGCTGTCGCCGTACTTGCGGGTCAGTCCGAGGAGGGCGCTGCGTCGCTCGCTGACGTGGGCCAGACGGGACGGGTCGGTCTCCAGGCTGGCTGCGTACGAGGCGACGTCCGCCGCCAGGTCCGCGACGAGGTAGCCGAGCTCGGCGGCCCGGTCGGCCAGGGCCGCGGCGTCGCTGTCGTGCGCGCGCACCCCGTCGAGGTGCGCCCGGGCGGCGCCGAGGGTGGCGCTGGCGTCCGGTCCACCCGCGTCGCTGCTCAGCGCCTCGTGTGCCTGGTCGGCGGCGGTACGCAGCTCCTCGGCGTGCCCGAGCCGGCTCTCCTCACCGGCCAGGTCGAGGTCCTCGCCCGGTTGGGGGTCGACGGCCTCGATCTCGTCGAGCGCGAACCGCAGCTGGTCGGCCTCGCGGGCGCGTGCCTGCGCGTTGTCGCGGACGTCGATCAGCTCCTTCTCGACCTCGCCGAGAGCCGTGTGGTCGGCACGCCAGTTCTCGAGCAGTGCCGCGACCCGCTCCCCGCCGAAGCGGTCGATCACGCCCCGCTGCCTCCCGGGCTGCAGCAACCGGTGCTGGTCGGACTGCCCGTGGACGGCGACGAGCGGCTCGGCGACCTGCGCCAGCGACGCCACGGGGACAGCGGCGCCGCCCACCCAGGCGCGGGAGCGCCCCTCGGCGGCGACGTTGCGGGCCAGGACGACCTCGCCGTCCTCGACGGCTCCCCCGGCCTCCTCGACCTGGTCAGCCAGTCCGGGAAGGTGCTGGACGGCGACCACCCCCTCGACGCGGGCGTGGGTGTCACCGGTGCGTACGGCACCGGAGTCGGCACGACCGCCCAGCAGCAGGCCGAGGGCCGTCACCACCATGGTCTTGCCGGCGCCGGTCTCGCCCGTGATGACCGTCAGTCCCGGCCCCAGCTCGAGGGTCGAGGACTCGATCACCCCGAGCGACTTGATCCGGATCTCCTCAAGCACCCTGCTCGGTCCCTTCACGTCGACGCTCGGCGTTGCCCCGCCAGCCGGCCACGGGAAGGTCGAACTTCGCGACCAGCCGGTCGGTGAACGGTGCCTCGTGCAGGCGTACGAGTGGCACGGGGCGCACGCCCTGCCGCACCTCGATCCGCGCCCCGGGCGCCAGGTCCACGGTCCTGCGGCCGTCGCACCACAGCACGCCGGCGCCCTCGTTGTTGGCCAGCACCTCCACGGCCAGGACCGAGGTCG
>NZ_JBJEHY010000075.1:0-14666 GCF_051876515.1 Nocardioides sp.
GACTTGTGCGGCACCAGGAGCCGTACGTCGACGCCGCGCCGTGAGGCAGCCGTGATCGACTCGAGCAGGTCGGCGTCGGGCAGGAAGTAGGCGTGGGTCATCCAGATGGTGCGGGTCGCCTTGTTGACCGCCTCGATGTACATGCCACGGATCGGGAACATCCACAGCCGCGGGACGTTGCGGTGCACGCGGATCTCCGGCTCCCACTCCGAGGGGGTCTCCAGGAGCAGGGGACGCTCGCTGAGGCCGAAGCGCCGACGCCGGTTGAGGTTCCAGAAGTCGGCGAACGCGCGCTTCAGGTCCCCGACGGCGGGGCCGGTGATGCGGACGTGCGTGTCGCGCCACTCGGTCGCGTACGCGGTGCCGATGTTGAAGCCACCCACGAACGCTGCGTGGTCGTCGACCACGAGGATCTTGCGGTGGTCGCGCCCGTAGCGGGAGAGGTCCCAGAACCGCAGGCCCGCCGGGTACGTCGGGTAGCGCAGCACCTTCATCTCCGCCGGGAACTGCTTGAAGCTGCGCGGCACCACCAGGTTGGCGAAGCCGTCGTAGATGCAGTACACCTCCACGCCGCGCTCGGCAGCGGCGGCGAGAGCGGTCTTGAACTGCTCGCCGACGGTGTCGTCCTTCCAGATGTAGGTCTCGAAGAGGATCAGTTTGTGGGCGCCCTCGATGGCGGCCAGCATGTCGTCGAACAGGTCCTGCCCGTACGTGTACGTGGTGATCTCGCTGTCGCCCACGCCCACGGTCTCGGGGGCGCTCACGGGGAACGGCTTCGGCTTCTTGTTGCGGCGGCGGTACGCGTCGACCAGGGACAGCCCGAGGGCCAGCAGCAGCTGCAGTCCGAAGAGCGCCAGCAGTGCGCGGCGGGCGTAGGTCAGGACGCGGGCGGTGGTCACGTCCCCAATCTACCGAGCGGGGGGTGCCCGTGGAGCAGGAGTGCGGCCCCGGGAGAGTGGGGTCGGACACGGGCAGCGGGAAGTGTCGGTGGCGGCGTCTAGGCTCGACGCATGCGTCCCACCACTGATCTCGAGCGTCGTGTCGCCCCGTTCCGGGTGGTCTCCGACTACCAGCCGTCGGGCGACCAGCCGCAGGCGATCGCCGAGATCACCCGCCGTCTGGGCGACGGTGAGAAGGACGTGGTTCTCCTCGGTGCCACCGGCACCGGCAAGACAGCGACGGTGGCGTGGGTGGCCGAGCAGGTGCAGCGCCCCCTCCTCGTCCTGCAGCCCAACAAGACGCTGGCGGCCCAGTTCGCCAACGAGCTGCGCCAGCTCTACCCCGACAACGCCGTCGAGTACTTCGTCTCGTACTACGACTACTACCAGCCGGAGGCGTACGTCCCCCAGACGGACACCTACATCGAGAAGGACTCCTCGATCAACGAGGAGGTCGAGCGGCTTCGGCACTCCGCGACCAACTCGCTTCTCACCCGCCGCGACGTGATCGTGGTGTCGACCGTCTCGTGCATCTACGGCCTCGGCACGCCACAGGAGTACGTCGACCGCATGGTCCGGCTCAAGGTGGGTCAGGAGATCGAGCGGGACCAGCTGCTGCGCCAGCTCGTGGGCAACCAGTACACCCGCAACGACATGGCGTTCACCCGCGGCACGTTCCGGGTCCGTGGCGACACGCTCGAGGTGTTCCCGGTCTACGAGGAGCTGGCGATCCGGGTCGAGTTCTTCGGCGACGAGATCGAGCGGCTGATGACGCTCCACCCCGTCACCGGTGAGGTGGTCACCAACGACGACGAGCTGCACATCTTCCCGGCCACGCACTACGTCGCCGGCCCCGCGCGCATGGAGCGTGCGATCGAGGGCATCGAGGTCGAGCTGGCCGCGCGGCTGGAGGAGTTCGAGCGTCAGGGCAAGCTCCTGGAGGCGCAGCGTCTGCGGATGCGCACCAGCTACGACGTCGAGATGATGCGTCAGGTGGGGTCCTGCTCGGGCATCGAGAACTACTCGATGCACATGGACGGACGCAGCCGGGGGTCCGCCCCCAACACGCTCCTCGACTACTTCCCCGAGGACTTCCTGCTCGTCATCGACGAGTCGCACGTCGCGGTGCCCCAGATCGGCGGCATGTACGAGGGCGACATGTCCCGCAAGCGCAACCTCGTCGACCACGGTTTCCGGCTGCCAAGCGCGATGGACAACCGGCCGCTGCGGTGGGAGGAGTTCCTCGAGCGGATCGGGCAGACCATCTACCTCTCGGCCACGCCAGGCAACTACGAGCTCGACCTCATCGGTGGCGCAGGCAACGCGGTGGAGCAGATCATCCGGCCGACCGGTCTGATCGACCCCGAGGTGATCGTCAAGCCGACGAAGGGGCAGATCGACGACCTCATCCACGAGATCCGGGTGCGCTCCGAGCTCGGCGAGCGCGTCCTGGTCACCACGCTGACCAAGAAGATGTCCGAGGACCTGACCGACTACCTGCTCGACGCCGGCATCCGCACCCGCTACCTGCACTCCGAGGTCGACACCCTCAAGCGCATCGAGCTGCTGCGCGACCTGCGGTTGGGGGAGTACGACGTCCTCGTCGGCATCAACCTGCTCCGCGAGGGCCTCGACCTGCCCGAGGTGTCCCTGGTGGCGATCCTGGACGCCGACAAGGAGGGGTTCCTGCGCTCCGACAAGTCGCTGATCCAGACGATCGGGCGTGCGGCCCGCAACGTGTCGGGCCAGGTCCACATGTACGCCGACCGGATCACCCCGTCGATGGAGGCCGCGATCGACGAGACCAACCGTCGTCGCGCCAAGCAGGTCGCGTACAACACCGAGCACGGGATCGACCCGCAGCCGCTGCGCAAGAAGATCGCCGACATCACCGAGATGCTGGCGCGCGAGGACGAGACCACGCAGGAGCTGCTGCAGACCTGGGCCGACGTCGGTCAGAAGGGGCGCGCGGGCGGCGTCAAGCCGGGCAAGTCCCCGACGCCGTCTCTGTCGCGGATCCACGCGGAGGCCCCCGACACGGCGGGCATCCCCTCGACAGACCTCGCGGAGCTGATCGGCACCTTGACCGACCAGATGAAGGCGGCCGCCGCCGAGCTCCAGTTCGAGGTCGCGGCGCGGCTGCGTGACGAGATCAGCGAGCTGAAGAAGGAGCTGCGCCAGATGATGGCGGCGCAGTGACGGCCCACCGACCAGGAGACGACATGAGTGTGCGCGAGATCCAGGTGACGTTCGACTGCGCCGACCCGGACGCCCTGGCCAGGTTCTGGGCCAGCGTCCTGGGGTACGAGCTGCAGGCTGCACCCGCTCCCTTCGGCTCCTGGGAGGAGGCGTTGTCGGCGTGGGGCGTGCCGGAGTCCGAGTGGAACTCACGCTCGGCCGTGGTGCCGCCCGAGGGCCAGAGCGGTCCGCGGCTCTTCTTCCAGCGCGTGCCCGAGCCCAAGGCCACCAAGAACCGCGTGCACCTGGACGTGCGCGCCGCGCCCGGGGCCGGCCCCGAGGCGCGGATGGACGCGCTGGCGGCCGAGGCCGAGCGGCTCGTGGCACTGGGCGCACGCGTGCAACGCCGCGTCACCAGCCAGGAGGACCCCCTCTCGGGCGGCTTCATCGTGATGACCGACCCCGAGGGAAACGAGTTTTGCCTCGACTGACCTGAGCGTTCAGCGGCGCGACGTCAGGCCGACCAGCCGGGCGATCACCAGCGCCACGTACAGCACGCCCACGACCTGCTGCACCATCACCACCGAGCGCGCGTGGTCACCGGTGGGCACGATGTCGCTGAGGCCGACGCTGGTCAGGTTGGTGAACGACAGGAAGAGGAGCTCGAACCAGGACTGGTGGTCCCCTCCAGGACCGACGAACGAGCCCGGCCACCACACCTGGACGGCCGCGAAGACGTACGCGAAGCCCCACGCCACCACTGTGAACGCGGCGCCGACGGCGAAGAGCTCGTCCCGGGTGACGCGGTCGTCCTCGTACAGGTAGCGCACCATCGCGAACGAGACGTAGAAGTAGAACGGTGCGTGCAGCAGACCGGAGGCCAGGATCACCCAGTCCTGGTGCGGCAGCACCGCCTCGAGGACGGTGAACACCATGGCCGGCACGCCGATCACCGCGGCCACCCACGCCAGGACCGGGGTGAACCGCACTGCCCAGATCGCGGCGGCGACCAGGCACATGCTCAGCACGCCGAGCCCCGCACGTCCCGGTACGGAGGTGTCGAGGAAGGGGTGCGTCAGCACGGCCAGCAGCTGGCCGAACAGCAGCACGGCGCTGGGATGGCGGCGCACGGCGGAGATCACGTCGGTCTGGCTCACGCGCTGATTGTGTCCCGACCGGCACCGCTCACACATCCCGCCACGCGCCACGGGCACGACTGGCGCCGGAGGCCGCGGGGCGCTTGGGTGGTGGGGTGGACGTCGAGACGATGATGGCGTGGTGCGCCTCCCTGCCCGGAGCGTGGCCGGACAACCCGTGGGAGCACGAGTTCCCCGTCTTCAAGGTGGGGCCCGGGGAGCGGGGCAAGATCTTCGCCTTCTGCGGTGCCAGCACGGTGGGGGTGAAGTGCGGCGCGACCCGTGAGGTCGCCGACGAGTGGCTCGACCGGTTCCCCGGTGACGCCAGCGTCATGGCGTACATCGGGCGGTCCGGCTGGAACGACCTCGCCCTGCGGGGCGCCATCGACGACGACGAGCTGAGGAACGCCGTCCACGAGTCCTACCGGTCGGTGGTGGCGAAGCTGCCGAAGAGGTTGCGCCCCGAAGGCTGGGAGAGTTCGGCAGCCCTGCCGGGCTCCTGAGCCCTAGGCTGCGGCCATGACTTGGGTGAGCCTGCTGACCACCGGCCTGATCGCGCTGGAGTACGGCCTCAAGGTGTACGCGGTCGGCACGGTGCCGGAGAACCGGCGGCCGGCGTCGTCGTCGGCGTGGCTGCTGCTCATCCTGTTCGTCCCGGTCGTGGGCTTCCCGGCGTACTGGCTGATCGGCAGCCCGTGGGTGCACGGTCGTCGCCACCTCGTGCAGGCCGAGGCGAACGCCCTGCTGGCCCGTGCGACCGAGTCCCTGCCGCAGATCCCGTACGGCGCCGTGGTCTCCCCGGGGCTGGCTTCGGTCATCACGATGAACCGGCGCCTCACCGGCCTGCCCTGCGTCACCGGCACCGAGGAGGGGTTGTACGGCGACACCGACGAGTTCTTCCAGGCGTTGGCCGACGAGATCGACGCGGCCCAGCACTACGTCCACGTCGAGTTCTACATCGTGGCCCGCGACGCGAGCACGGAGCGGGTCTTCGCCGCCATGTTCGCCGCCGTGCAGCGTGGGGTGACGGTGCGCCTGCTGCTGGACCACCTGGGCTCGCGCAAGTACCCGGGACGCCGGCAGATGCTCAAGGCGCTGACCGACGGTGGCGTCCAGTGGCACCACATGATGCCGATCGACCCGCTGCGCCGACGGTGGCGCCGCCCCGACCTGCGCAACCACCGCAAGCTGATGGTCGTGGACGGCGAGGTCGCCTTCGTCGGCTCGCACAACCTGATCGCCGACACGTACGGCAGCGCCGCCAACGAGCGGGTGGGCCGGCGGTGGAAGGACCTCAGCATGCGTCTGACCGGAGACGCGGTGGCCTCCGTCCAGGCGGTGTTCCTGACCGACTGGTACACCGAGACGCACGAGCTGCTCGACCCGGCCACCTACCTGGTGGACCAGCCCGACCTGGTCCCCGGCGGCAGCGCCAACGCGATGCAGGTCGTCCCGTCCGGCCCTGGTTTCCCAACCGAGCCCAACCTGCGGATGTTCACCGCCCTGGTCAACCAGGCGGTGGAGAGGATCTCGATCACCAGCCCGTACTTCGTTCCGGACGAGGCCCTGCTGGCGGCGATCACCTCGGCGGCGTACCGAGGGGTGCGCGTCGAGCTCTTCGTGGGGGAGCGGGCCGACCAGTTCCTGGTGGGCCACGCCCAGCGCTCGTACTACCGGGCCCTTCTCGAGGCGGGCGTGGTCATCCACCTGTACCCAGCGCCGACCGTGCTGCACGGCAAGTACATGACCGCCGACGACGCGGTGGGCGCGATCGGCTCGTCCAACATGGATTTCCGATCCTTCGGGCTCACCTACGAGATCATGCTGATGGGGTTCGGCGGCTCGCTCGTCGAACGGCTCCAGGCCAACGACGACGAGTACCGGACGGTGAGCCGGGTGCTCACCCTGGAGGAGTGGGACGCCCAGCCCTGGTACATGCGCTACCTCGACAACGTGTGCCGGCTGACGGCCGCACTCATGTGAGTCCGCGGCACGGCGACTTGCCCGCCCTTCTGCGGGTTCGCGTGCGGCGTGGCGCCGGACGAGGCAGGGTGTGCCTCACATCACCAGTACGAGTGTGAGGACAGCCGATGCCAGGTCGTGAGCAGATCGTCGAGGCGTGCGAGTCGTACGTGGCCGCCGTGGGGCGCGGGGACGTCGAGGCGGTGATGGCGCTCTTCGCCGTCGACGCCCGCCAGGAGGACCCGGTCGGGTCGGAGCCGAACGTCGGCGCCGACGCGATCCGGGCGTTCTTCGAGGCGAGCGCCCAGGTGCCGATGCGCACCACCCGGTACGGCCCCGTGACGGTGACCGGCAACCGGGCCGTGTTCCAGCTCGTCGTCTCCCTGGACTCCGGGGACGGCGGCACCTTCCAGATGCTCTTCTCCGACGTCGTCACGTTCGGGGAGGACGGCCGCATCACCGAGATCCTCGGCTTCCCCGACGGTGAGGCGCAGCTCGACGACGCGCCCGGCGCGCGTGCGGCGCTGGTGGTGTGAGCCACGGTGCGAGACGAGGTGTTGCGCAGCCAGTGCCCCGCGTGTTCTGGTGCTATAACTAGAACACGTTCCACCATGGCGGCCCCGTCGCCGCGCCGCGTCCGGGAAGGAGCCTGCGCGTGAACCACGTAGACGTCGACCTTCTCGTCATCGGCGCCGGCCCCAGCGGGCTGTTCGCCACCTACTACGCCGGCTTCCGCGGCATGCGGGTCGCTCTGGTCGACTCGCTCCCGGAGCTGGGCGGTCAGGTCACCGCCATGTACCCGGAGAAGGCGATCCTCGACGTCGCCGGGTTCCCGCGGGTCAAGGGACGCGACCTCGTCGCCGGGCTCGTGGAGCAGGCCGACACCGCGGGGGCCGAGTACCTCCTCGGACGTACCGCCGTCGAGCTGGAGCACGGCGAGGACGAAGTGCGGGTGACCCTGGACGACGACACCGTCGTGGTCGCCAAGGCCGTCCTGGTCACCGCCGGCATCGGCAAGTTCAGCCCCCGCCCCCTGCCCGCCGGCTCGGACTGGATCGGTCGGGGCGTCGAGTTCTTCGTGCCCGACTTCGAGCCGTACCGCGGCAAGGACGTCGTCATCGTCGGCGGCGGCGACAGTGCCTTCGACTGGGCGCAGAGCCTCGAGCCGCTCGCCCGCAGCGTCACCCTCGTGCACCGCCGCGACGCGTTCCGCGCCCACCAGCGCACCGTGGACGAGGTGACCGCGTCATCGGTCCGCATCATCACCAAGGCGCAGGTCAGCCAGATGCGTGGCACGGACACCCTCACCGAGGTCGAGCTCGAGGTCGACGGCGGCGAGCGCGTCGTGCTCCCGGCGCAGGCCGTGGTCGCCGCGCTGGGGTTCGTCGCCGACCTCGGCCCGATCCAGCAGTGGGGCCTGGAGACGGAGAAGCGGCACATCGTCGTCGACAGCTCCATGCGTACGAACCTGCCGCGCGTGTTCGCGGCCGGAGACATCACCCAGTACCCGGGCAAGGTCCGCCTCATCGCCGTCGGTTTCGGCGAGGCGGCCACCGCGGTCAACAACGCTGCCGTGGTCGTGGACCCGACGGCGCACGTGTTCCCCGGCCACTCCAGCGAGGGGTGACCGGTATGAAGAAGAGAGAGGGATGTGCGCGATGAAGGTGAAGGTTGACTTCGACCTTTGCGAGTCCAACGCCCTGTGCGAGGCGTTGGCTCCTGAGGTCTTCGAGCTCGACGACGACGACTTCCTGGTCATCAAGAAGGAGTCGATCGGCACCGAGGACGAGGCTGCCGTGCGTCGCGCGGTCGCGGCCTGTCCGCGCGCAGCCATCTCGCTCGACGAATCCTGAAAGTGAGCAGTACGAACGTGAACGACATCTCCCTGGACGGCCGCGTCGCAGTCGTGACCGGCGCCGGTGCGGGTCTCGGTCGGGCCGAGGCGCTGGCCCTGGCCAAGGCCGGCGCCCGTGTCGTCCTGAACGACCTGCCCGGAGCCGCTGACGGCGTCGCGGACGAGATCCGTGCCCTGGGCGGCGAGGTCGCCGTCGTCACCGGTGACGTGGGCGAGCGCTCCACGGCCGACGCGATGGTGGCGGCGGCCGTGGACGGCTTCGGCTCGCTCGACATCGTGGTGAACAACGCGGGCATCACCCGCGACAAGATGCTGTTCAACCTGGGTGACGACGAGTGGGACCTGGTCATCAAGGTGCACCTGCGTGGTCACTTCCTGCTGACCCGCAACGCCGCGGCGTACTGGCGTGGTGTCTCCAAGAGCACCGACGCCCCCGTCTACGGGCGCATCGTCAACACCGCCTCCGAGGCGTTCCTCGGCGGGTCGCCCGGCCAGGCGAACTACGCGGCGGCCAAGGCCGGCATCGCCGCGCTGACGCTGTCGGCCTCGCGCGGCCTGAGCCGCATCGGCGTCACCGCGAACGCGATCTGCCCCCGGGCCCGTACGGCGATGACCGCGCAGGTGTTCGGCGAGGACGCCTCGGGCAAGTCGGTGGACCCGTACTCGCCCGACCACGTCGCCCCCGTGGTGGCGTACTTGGCGAGCCCGCAGGCCGAGCGCATCACCGGTCAGGTCTTCGTGGTCTACGGCGGCATGGTCGCCCTGGTCGCCGCCCCCGTGGTCGAGCAGCGCTTCGACGCGGCCGGCGACACCTGGACCCTCGGGGACCTCGACGCCCAGCTGGGTGGCTTCTTCGCAGACCGCGACCCGTCCGTCGGCTTCGCCGCCGACTCCATCATGAAGCTGACGGTCTGACCGTCCCGACACCAGGAGCCATCCATGTCCCGTCTTGCCGGCAAGGTCGCCATCGTCACCGGTGGCGCCCAGGGCCAGGGGGCCGAGATCGTCCGCGCGTACCTCGCTGAGGGCGCGAAGGTCGAGATCGCCGACATCAACGACACCGAGGGTCAGGCGCTGGCCGACGAGCTCGCGCAGAAGTACGGCGACGACGTCGTCCACTTCACCCGCCACGACGTCTCCGACGAGGCCTCGTGGGCCGCGCTGGTCGAGGCGGTCAACGAGCGGTTCGGACCGGTGAACGTGCTGGCCAACAATGCCGGCATCCTCCGCTTCGGGAACATCGACAAGATGACCTACGAGGAGGCCCAGCTGGTCTGGTCGGTCAACATGGGCGGCTGCTTCCTCGGCATGCAGGCCGTGGTGCCCACCATGAAGCGCAACGGTGGCGGCTCGATCATCAACTCCTCCTCCATCGAGGGGCTGGCGGGCATGGGCTCCGTCGTCGCGTACTGCGGCTCCAAGTGGGCCATCCGCGGCATGACCAAGGGCGCGGCCCACGAGCTGGGTCGCAAGAACATCCGGGTCAACTCGGTGCACCCGGGCATGATCGACACCCCGATGACGCGCATGCACGGTGGCGACGACGCGATGGCGTACGGCGCGACCAAGGTGGCGCTGCAGCGGGTCGGCACCCCGGAGGACATCGCCCCGGCGTACGTCTTCCTGGCCAGTGACGAGTCGAGGTACATCACCGGAGCCGAGCTGGCGATCGACGGCGGCGCCACGGCGACGCACGCGTTCGGCGGCTGATCCCGCACCCGTACGACGAAGGGCGCCACCCCCGCGGGGGTGGCGCCCTTCGTGCGCCTCGGACCGGACTGCGCGTCGGCCGGGCGCCCTGTCAGTTGGGGGAGGAGCTGCCGAGCACGATCCGTACGGCCTCGTCCATGTACGCGGCGGTCTCGCGCCCGTTCATGCGACCGGTGACCCAGGCGACGAGGGCGGAGAGCCACACGTCACCGATGATCCGGGCGACGGCACGGTCGCGCTCGGTCGGCTCGCCGGCGCGGTCGGGGTCCATCGCCGCGGTGACGATGGCGCTGAGCAGCTCGCCGACGACGTGGATCTCGGACTTGACCGAGGCGTCGGCGAACATGAACGCCCGGGTCAGGGCGTCGGCGACCTTGCGGTTGACCTGGAGGCCGCGACCCGAGTTGCGCAGCACGTAGATGACGCGCTCGGCTGCGTCGTCCCCGGGGATGGGCGCGTCGATGAGGCGACGGGTCGAGGAGTCGAACTCGCGCGCCATGCACGAGACGAGCAGGTGGATCTTGGAGGGGAAGTAGCGGTAGAGCGTCCCCAGTGCCACGTCGGCCCGCTCGGCGACGGCGCGCATCTGGACCGCGTCGAAGCCGCCCTCGGCGGCCAGGGCGATGGTGGCGTCGAGCATGCGCTTGCGTCGCTCGCGCTGCGCTGCCGAGCCGAGGTCCTCGACGCCGAGGGAAGTGCTGGTGGACACGTCGCCATCTCCTAGTGGAAGGATGCAAGAATTGCGGCCCTGTGAGCCAGCACACACTGAGTTGTGGATGGACTGGCGGGCAGCAAGTCGTTGATACCCACGGGTACGGTATCAATCTGTGCTCCATAATAGGAACACGTTTCACTTCGTCGAAAGGTCGCTGCACGTGCGCATCGCCATGCTGTCCTACCGCAGCAAGCCTCACTGCGGTGGCCAGGGGATCTACATCCGGCACCTGAGCCGCGAGCTGGTCAAGCTCGGGCACGAGGTGGAGGTGTTCTCCGGCCAGCCCTATCCCGAGCTCGACGAGGGTGTGAAGCTGACCAAGGTCCCCAGCCTCGACCTGTACCGCGAGCCCGACCCGTTCCGGGTCCCGAAGCTCAAGGAGTTCCGCGACCTGATCGACGTCGAGGAGTTCCTCACCATGTGCACGGCCGGGTTCCCCGAGCCGAAGACCTTCTCCAGCCGGGTCAACCGGCTGATGAAGTCGCGCGCCCGGGACTTCGACGTCGCCCACGACAACCAGGTGCTGGGCCACGGGATCATGGAGCTGGAGGAGTACGGCCTGCCGGTCGTCACCACCATCCACCACCCGATCACGATGGACCGCAAGATCGACATCGAGACGGCTCCGACGCTGCGCAAGAAGCTCAGCCTGCGGCGCTGGTACGGCTTCCTGAAGATGCAGGGCAAGGTGGCGAAGAAGGCTCGCCACGTCCTGGTGCCCTCGGAGTCGTCGCGCCGCGACATCGAGCGTGACTTCGGGGTCGACGCCGCCAAGATGGAGGTCATCCTCCTCGGCGTGGACGACGTCTTCGTTCCTCCGAGCGCGCCTCGCGTGCCCGGGCGCATCCTCGCCATGGCGAGCGCCGACGCGCCGTTGAAGGGCATCTCGACTTTGCTCGAGGCGTTCGCCAAGCTGCGTACCGAGCGCGACCTGGAGCTGGTCCTGGTGACCAAGCCGGAGCCGGGCGGTCGCACCGAGCGCCTGATCGAGGAGCTGGGCATCGGCCGTCACGTCACCTTCGTCAACGGCGTCTCCGACGAGGAGCTGGTCCGGGTGATGGGGTCGGCCGAGCTGGCCTGCGTCCCCTCCCTGTACGAGGGCTTCTCGCTGCCGACCGCCGAGCTGATGGCCTGTGAGACGCCGCTGGTGGTCTCTCGTGCCGGTGCGATTCCCGAGGTCACGGGCCCCGACGGGGAGTGCGCCGACCTGGTCACTCCCGGTGACGTGGGCGAGCTCGAGCGCGCCATCGCCGCGCTCCTGGACGACCCCGAGCGTCGCGAGCGGATGGGCAAGGCGGGTCGCCGTCGCGTCCAGGAGAAGTTCAGCTGGCACGCCGTGGCCGTGGCCACCGCGGCCGCGTACGAGAAGACCATCGCCGACTTCCGGCGTGAGCAGGAGGAGAAGAACCTTGCTGACCGTTGACTTCGACCGTCTCGGGCTGCGCCCGGGTGACCGCGTCCTCGACATGGGTTGCGGCGGTGGCCGCCACGCCTTCGAGATGTACCGCCGCGGCGCCGACGTCATGGCCTTCGACCTCGACGCCGACGAGCTCGCCGGCGTGCGGGAGATCTTCGACGCCATGAAGGAGAAGGGCGAGGTGCCCGAGGGCGCCGAGGCCGACGTCAAGCAGGGCGACGCGCTGGCGCTGCCCTTCGCCGACGGCGAGTTCGACCGGATCGTCGCCTCCGAGGTCCTCGAGCACATCTGGAACGACGTCGACGCGATCAAGGAGATGGTGCGCGTCCTGCGTCCCGGCGGCACGCTGGCGATCACGGTCCCGCGCTGGTTGCCCGAGGTCATCAACTGGAAGCTCTCCCCGGAGTACCACAACGCCGAGGGCGGACACATCCGCATCTACACCGACCACGAGCTGGTCGACAAGGTCACCAAGGCCGGCCACCCCAACGACGGCCAGCCGGGCGACGCGATGATCTTCGAGGGCAAGGCCTACGCGCACGGCCTGCACGCGCCGTACTGGTGGATCAAGTGCGCCGTCGGCGTCAACAACGACGACCACCCGGCCGCCAAGGCGTACCACAAGCTGCTGGTGTGGGAGATCATGAAGCAGCCCAAGGTCCTCCAGCTGGCCGGCAAGGTGCTCGACCCGACCATCGGCAAGAGCATGGTCCTGTACTTCAAGAAGCCCGATGCGGCCTGACTCCCCCCGGAGCCGACCCGCTGACGCTCCGCGCGTCCTCGACGTCCGCGAGGTGCTGAGCCTGGCCGACGTCGAGGCGACGGCGCTCAGCATCGCCCGGATGCAGGAGCCCACGGGCGCGGTCCCGTGGGTGGTGGGCGAGAAGACCGACGTGTGGAACCACGTCGAGGGTGCCATGGCGATGCTGGTGGGCGGTCAGGTCGAGGCGGCGGAACGCGCCTACGAGTGGGTCCGCGAGACGCAGCGTCACGACGGGTCGTGGCCCATGCAGTTCGTGGTCGGTGAGGTCACCGACGACTCGGCGGAGACCAACATGTCGGCGTACATCGCAGTCGGCATCTGGCACCACTGGACCGTCCGGGGCGACCTGGCGTTCGTACGCCGCCACTGGCCGGTCGTGCGTCGCGCGCTCGACTACGTGGTCTCGCTGCAGCTGGACTGGGGCGGCATCGCCTGGTCCCAGGAGTGGACCGACGGCCAGCCCGCCAAGGTCAACGAGGACGCGCTGGTGACGGCGTCGTCGAGCATCTACCAGAGCCTGCGCGCGGGCGTCGCCCTCGCTGAGCTGCTGGGGGAGCCGCAGCCCGAGTGGGAGCTCGCCGGCGGCCGACTGGGGCACGCGATCCGCGAGCACCGCGACCGCTTCCTCGACAAGAACGAGTGGTCGATGGACTGGTACTACCCGGTGCTCGGTGGTGCCGTGCGCGGCGCCGAGGCGTACCGCGAGCTCGAGGAGCAGTGGGACCGGTTCGTGGTCGAGGGTCTCGGCATCCGGTGCGTCAGCAAGAACACGTGGGCCACGGGCGCCGAGACGTGCGAGCTGGTGATGGCGCTGGACGCGATCGGTGACCGTGAGCGCGCGCTGTCGCTCTTCGCGGACATGCAGCACCTGCGCGGCGAGGGCGGCGCGTACTGGACCGGCTACGTCTGGCCCGACGACGTCAACTGGCCCCACGAGCACTCGACGTACACGGCAGCGGCCGTGATCCTGGCGTGGGACGCGCTGGCCGGGCACACCGGCGGCGCTGACATCATGCGGGGCACCACCCTGGCTGGCGACTTCGCCGAGATCGGCCTGGAGTGCGGCTGCGAGGCAGCCTCGGTCGGCAGCTGACCGCTTCCGCTGGTCGAGCCTGTCAGCCGACCGGGTCGCCCGCCTCGCCGGCGACCCGGCGCAGCACCTGCAGCGACCCCTGGGAGTCGACCTGGACGAACGAGCCGGAGTTGAGAGCCCGCTTGAAGACGTGGAACGGCGCCTGACCGCCGTGGGCGGGGTCCTCGAAGACGTCGTGCACGAGCAGCAGGCCGCCCGGCGCGATCCAGTGCGCCCATCCGCTGTAGTCGGCCTGGGCGGGCTCCTCGGAGTGCCCGCCGTCGATGAAGAGCAGGCCCAGGGGGGTGCGCCAGTGCTGGGCGAGCGTGGAGGAGCGCCCGACGATGCCGACCACCTCGTCCTCCAGCCCGGCGCGGGCGATGGTCTTGCGGAAGAACGGCAGCGTGTCCATGAGGCCGAACTCCTCGTCGACGACCTCGGTGTCGTGGTGCTCCCAGCCGGCCTGGTTCTCCTCCGACCCGCGGTGGTGGTCGACGGTGAAGAACGTGCTCGCCGCGGCGCGGGCCGCGGCCCCGAAGTGGACCGCGGACTTGCCGCAGTAGGTGCCGACCTCCAGGCCGGGGCCGACCGCGAGACCGACCGTCGCCCAGGCGTACAGGGCGGCGCCCTCGTCGTCCGGCATGAACCCCTTCGCGGCTCGCGCGTGCGCGAGCAGGTCGGCAGGCATGGTGGCGTCCGGGCGGGGCTCGGGACGTACCTCAGTGGGAGACAGCGGGGTGGTCAGCACGCGCTGAACAGTAGTATGTGGAACCTGTTCTAGAAATGTGTCCCACGTGAAGGGCGGCAGCCTTGTCCATCGGTATCTCCTCCGAGCACGTCGACCTCGCGTCGACCCTGTCCACGTGGGCCGAGGGCGAGGGCTTCCTCGACGCGGTGCGTGAGGTCGAGAAGCAGCCCGA
>NZ_JBJEHY010000076.1:0-47825 GCF_051876515.1 Nocardioides sp.
GAAGTCCTCAACACCATGAAGACGGTTGCCTCGGCAACGACAACGCTCCACGGAGTACCCATCTGCAGCTACCACGTCCGCGAGGTGCACGGAAGCGCGACGTCAGGTGCGGCCAAGGCCGTCCGTCGTCTGGTGTTGTAGGGAACTCAGGGACCCGATAAGGACGGTAGGCACGCCTCACACCACGTCCACCAACCCCCTGAACCTCCGGTCCTGGTAGACCAGCGGCGCGTGCACGCGGCGTACGACCTGCTCGACGTGGAGGACCAGCATCACGTGGTCGCCGAGCACGGGGGTCTGGACAACCCGGCCCACGATGGCGCCCATCGCGTCGTCGATCACCGGGGCCGACGGGTACCCCGCGTCCAACTCCACGTGGGCGAACTTGTCGTCGACCTTCGATGCGAAGACCCCGGCCACGTCGGACTGCTCGTCGGAGAGCAGGTTGATGGCCACCACCTCGGCGGCACGGAAGGTGTCGTACGAGCGCGACGTCTGGCCGACGAACACCCCCACCAGCGGCGGCTCGACCGAGATGTTCACGAAGCTGCTCGCCGTGAAGCCCACCGGCCCCGACTCCGTGTACGTCGCGACCAGGGTCACGGGCGCCGGCACCCGGGCGATGGTGCGGCGGAGCTCGTGGGGGTCGACCGTGGTGGGCCCGGTTTCGACAGGCTCAACCAGCGTGGACGTGGGGGTGGTCATCGGACTCCTGTTCGGGGTGAGTGGGTGGACACGAGCTCGGCCAGCGAGGCGGCGCAGGCAGCGGCCTGAGCAGCAGCGGACTCGCGCAACGGCAGAGCCCCGCCGTGCAGCTCCTCCACCAGCTCGAGGAACCGACCCCGCGCACCAGCCACGTCGACGCCGACGGGCGCACCGCCGGCCAGCACCGGCCGCCCGCCCACGTACACGTCGCGCACGTCAGCAGCGCGCCCGGCGGTCACCAGCTGGTTCGTCAGGTCGTTCACCGGCCAGAACGCCGGCGCGTCGAGGTCCCACAGGACCAGGTCGGCGGCGTACCCGGGCGCGAGCACGCCCACGTCCGACCAGCCGCACGCCGCGGCACCGCCCGCGCTGGCGGCCGACAGGGTCTCCTCCGGCGTCAGCCACGACGGCGGTCCGCCGCCGGAGACCCGCGACAGCAGCGCAGCCAGCCGGGCGGCGTCGAGCTGGTCCATCCGGTCCGCCGAGTTCGCGCCGTCCGTACCGACCGCGAGACGCACCCCGGCCGACAGCAGCCCGCGGATGTCCGCCACGCCCGACCCCAACCGCAGGTTCGAGCCCGGCACCGTCACCGCCACGGCACCCGCCTCAGCGAGCAGCTCACGATCAGCACCGTCCACCCACAGGGCGTGCGCCACCGTCAGCCGGCCGTCCAGCACCCCCTGCGCCGCCAGCTCGGCGGTGATCGAACGGCCGAACCGCTCCCGCCCACTCACCGCCTGCGGCACCGACTCCGCCAGGTGCAGGTGCACCCGCAGGTCGTGCTCGACCGCCACCCGGTGCAACCCAGCCACCAGCTCCGGCGTGCAGTGCGCCGGGATCGTCGGCGCCACCGCCGCCTGCACACCCGCGGGCCGGGCAGTCGAGGCCCAGCGCGCCGACAACGCCACCAGCTCGGCAGCAGTAGCCGCTGAGCCAGGCACCCCGCAGCACTCCCCGATCACCGGCACCGCCTCGTGCACCGACCGGTCCGCCACCATCGGCGCCAGCACCGCACGCACCCCGGCCGCGGCGTACCCCTCGGCGACCGCCGACAGGCCCTCCACGTCCGGCAGCGGCGACTGCGCCACCAGGTCGAACGCGCCCGTGCACCCCGACCCCAGCAGCTCCACTCCGCACAGCAGCGCCGACAACCGCGCCAGCTCCGCCGTACGCGGGGCCGACAACCAGCCGCCGTGCAGCAAGGAGGTCTCCAACGTCCAGTCCCGGTTCACCCCACGCGCGTGCAGCGCCTGCGAGTGCGTGTGCCCGTTCACCAGCCCCGCCGTCACCAGCCGCCGCGAGGCGTCCACCCGCTCCGCGTCCACGTGGTCGAAGCTGCCGTGCGGCTCGAGCGCGGCCACCACGCCGTCCACGACCAGCACGTCGGCGGCCTCGGGCACCCAGTCGGCCCCGGCCAGGACGGTCCCTCCCGTGAGGAGCATGCGTCTCATCGCGGGTGCACCGCCCGCCAGTGCTCCGCGATCTCCGAGCGCGTCGCCACCCACACGTCGTCGTGCGCGGCCACGTGGTCCAGGAACCGCGCCAGCCCCGCCGCCCGCGCCGGGTGCCCCGTGATCCGCGGGTGCAGCGACACCACCAGCATCCCGCCGCCCTCCGCGTACAACACGTCGAACGAGTCCCGCAGGTACGTGAACGCGTCGTCGGCCGTCGCCCACCAGCCCTTCGCGTACTTGTTGTCGTTGGCCGAGAACGTGTGCGGCACCACCAGGTGGTCGCGCCCCGCCACGCTCGTCCAGTACGGCAGCTCGTCGTCGTAGGCGTTCGAGTCGTACGACAACCTCGCCTCCACCAGCAGCCGCCGCGTGCTCAGCGACGGCCCGTAACGGCAGTACCAACCAGCCGGCCGGCTCCCCCAGGTCCGCTCGAACGACGCCAGCGCCGCACCGATCTCCGCACGCTCCGCCTCCTCGTCGAGGAGGTAGTGCTTCGTGAACCGGTACCCGTGACCCAGCAGGTCCCAGCCCGCCTCCCGCGCCGCCGACGCGATGTCGGGCGTACGCTCCAGCGCCAGCGCGCACGCCGACGTCGTCGCGACCAGGCCACGCTCGGACAGCATCCGGTGGATCCGCCAGAAGCCGACCCGCGACCCGTACGCCACCATCGACTCCGCGGCCAGGTCACGGCCCGGCACGTCGGCACCGGCGGCACCGCCGTCGGTCAGCGGCGACTCGCTCGCCGGGTCGCCGTCGCCGACCTGGTACTCCGCGCCCTCCTCGACGTTGACGGTCAGGTTGAGCGCGATCCGCGCACCGCCCGGCCACGCCGGGTCCGGGCGGTGCCGGCCGTACCCGACCAAGTCGCGGTCGGTCCCCGGCCCCGGCAGTCCGGGCACGGCTCAGACCCCGACCGGGGCGGGCACCGGCACCGTCTCGGCCGGCCGACCCGTGTCGACCAGCTCGGCCACGTCGAACGCCTGGTACGAGGCGAAGAAGCCGTCGCGGTCCTCGAGGAACATCGAGCGTGACAGGGCGTCCGCGAGCCGTCGTCCGCCGGCGCCCAGCCCGGAGTTCATGTTGCCGTTGAGCCCCATCGACAGCCGCGCGCCGTAGGTGAAGTCGTGCACGTGGCCGATCCACGGCGCCCGGCCCGGCTCCACCTCGGTGAAGGAGAAGTCGTCGGCCAGGTACGGGTACGTCGCCAGGGCGTCGTCCTCCCAGCCCTCGGGCGCGGTGAACCGGTCGCGCCACGACGCCACCTCCGGCGCGAGGCGCGCCAGCTCCGGGCGCGCGGCCAGCTCGACCGTCGGCCCGGTGGCGCTGATGACGGAGTCGAACCGGAACTCGCCCGCACCGGAGTCGACCACGATCTCGTCGCCGTCCATGCGCACCGCGTCCCAGCCGGCCGACGTGTGCCACCCGAACCCGTCGAAGCGGGTGCAGCGGAACCAGGTCGGCTGCGGCGGAGGCTGGTTGACCCGCTGGAACTGGACCGTGAAGCGCCACTTGTCCTCGTCCGGCAGGTCCGGGAAGTGCGCCCCGAACGCGTAGAACTCCATCCACCGGAACGGGTTGACCCTCGGGATCTCCGCGCGCCGGTAGAAGAGGTCCACCGACTGCGCACCGTGCTCCAGCGCCGAGGCCGCGTAGTCGAACGCCGACGCGCCGCCGCCGAGCACCCCGACCCGCTGCCCGGCGAAGCGGGAGAAGTCGACCGGCGCACCCGTGTGCACGTACCGCTCCGTCGGTACCGCGTCCGCGATGATCGACGGCACGCCCCAGGCGCCGTTGCCGGCGAGCCCGGTGGCCAGGACCACCCGGCGCGCCAGCGTCGTTCCCGAGGTGTGCGTGACCTCCAGCAGGCCGTCGTCGGTCGGGCGTACGTCGGTGACCGCGTCCTCGTTGTTCATCCGCGGCGCCGTCACCTGGCGGAACCACGCGAGGTAGTCCTGCCAGTGCTCCTTCGGGATGTGCGTCAGCGACTCCCACGCCGCGTCGCCGTGCGCGGCGCGGTACCAGGACTCCGGCGTCAGCGCCGGCACGCCCTGGTCCGGCCCCGTCAGCGCCTTCGGCGTGCGCAGCGTGTGCATCGCGGCGTACGTCGTCCACGGGCCCTCGCTGCCCGCCGGGGCCGCCTCCAGGATGAGCGTGTTCGTGATCGCCCGACGCTTCAGCGCGAACGCAAGCGTCAGACCCGCCTGACCGCCGCCGATGATGAGCACGTCCACCGCCTCGCGACCGTCCGCGGCCACCTTCGGGGTCAGCCACTGCGGGCGCGGGTACGCGGTGAGGCCGAGCTGGCGCTCCACCTCGGCCTCCAGGGCGGCCAGGCTGGCCAGACCGGTGTGAGGGGTGGGGTTGGGAGTGTTCATCGGGTCTCCTCCTCGAGGATCTGAAGGGTGTGGGCGGCGGCGAGGAGCTCCTCGTCGCGGCCCGCGAAGCCGAGCAGCTGGACGCCCAGCGGGCGGCCGTCGACGGTGAGCCAGGGGGCGGACAGGGCCGGCACCCCCAGCAGGGACGAGGTCGCCGGCATCCGCCGGCACCCGGTGCTGTCGTGCCCGTACGGCGCGGGGCCCGTCGTGGCCAGCGTCAGCAGCACGTCGACCTCGGCGGAGAGCGCGGCGTACTGCTCGGCGAGGACCGCGCGACGCTGCAGCGCGAGCGCCAGACCGTCCGGCCCGGTCGCCTCGGCGTGCGCGACCATCTCGCCCAGCCGCGGGTCGGGCTCCCCGGCGGCGACGTACGACGCCAGCGCCGGGGCGCTCTGCCCCGCGAAGATGTCGAAGCAGACCAGCCCGGACCCGGCCAGCGCCTCGTCCAGGGCCACGAGCGGCGGGGTGCCGCGGACGACCTCGACCGCGGCCGTGGTTGCGAAGCGGTCCACGAGCGCCGCCAGGGCCGTACGGGTCTCCTCGTCCGGCAGGTCGCCGTCGTCGAGCCGGACCACCCCGACCCGCAGCCGGGCCGGCCGAGCGACGTCGCGCCAGTCGTCGGCCAGCACCGGCAGCACCGCGGCCAGGTCGTCCCGCGTCGCCGCCAGCACCCCGAGGTCGTCGAGGTCGTCGGCGAGCAGGTGCATCCCGTCCCGCGGCAGCCGCAGGTGCGTCGGCTTGAACCCCCACACCCCGCAGTACGACGCCGGGCGCAGCGTGGAGGCTTGGCTCTGGCTGCCGAGCGCGACGGAGACCAGTCCCGCCCCGACGGCCGCGCCGGAGCCGGCCGACGAACCGCCCGGCGTGTACCCGGGGGCGGCCGGGTTGTCCGTCACCGTCGTGGTGCCGCAGGCGTACGGGGTCGTGGTCACCATGCCGGCCACGTGCGCACCGGCCGCCCGCAACCGGGCGACGGCCTCCGCGTCGGCGGACGGGACGCGGTCGGCGAAGACACCGGAGCCGTACGTGGTCGGCATCCCCGCGACGTCGATGATCTCCTTCACCGCGACCGCCGTCCCGGCGAGCGGGCCGGAGGTCAGCGGCGCCTCGCCGGAGAGGTGGGTGAAGGCGCGGACCTCGTCGTGGAGCGGGGCCGGCACCTGCGCGGCGTACCAGTCGTGGACCTCGCCGGCCGTCACCGCGCGCACGCCCGGCGTACCCACGAGCAGCTCGACGATCTGCTCCAGCTCGGCGATGCGGTGCGGCACCCCCATCACGTGCGGGTGCAGGCCGACGGGCATCACCACCGGGTTGGCCGCACCCTCGGCGAGGTGCACGGCCAGCGTGCGGCGGGTGCGGTCGAGCAGCGCGCCGTCGGCGAGCTGGGCGACCTGGTAGACGGTGACGTCGTTGAGGGTCAGCGTGTACGGAAGCCCCAGCACCGGCCCGGCCGCGCTGTCCAGCCACACCGGCCGGTCGTCGACCATCCAGTCGTGGTTGTACGCGATCCCGTGGCGCGCCAGGTGGGCCAGCGAGTCGTCGGTCTGGTTCATGCCGGGGCTCAGCCAGCCGCGCGGCGCCCCGAAGCGGGCGGTGATCGCCTCGACCGTCCCGGCCACCCAGGCGGCCTCGTCGTCCACCGACTGGACGGACTGCTGGCGCAGCCCGTGGGCGGCGACCTCCCAGCCGTACGACTCGACGAGGTCGGCGACCGCCGGGTAGCGCTCGATCACCTCGGCGTTGAGAGCGACCGTCACCTTCGTACCCAGCGGCGCCAGCGCGCGGGCGACCCGCGGCAGCCCGACCCGCAGGCCGTACAGCACCCACGAGTGGTTGGCCACGTCCGGCACGACGCTGAGGCCGTGCGGGGCGGGCAGGGCCGCCCGCGGCATCGGCCGGTCAAGCGTCCAGTGCTCCAGGTTGAGCACCACCTGCGCCAGCACGGCGGCGCCCTCGAGGGGTCGCAGCACCGGCGCGTCGGTGCTCAGCACGAACGGGGTCGGCGCGACCCGCTCACCGGTCGCGGTCCGGGCGGTCACGAGACGACCCCGGAAACGTTCCGCACCCCGACCAGGTCGAGGAGCAGCTCGTCGTCCCCCGGCAGGCCCAACAGCGACACCCCGACCGGGGCGTCGGTGCCGGCCGCAGGCGAGGCGAGACGTCCGACCGGCATCGAGACCTGCGGCGCGCCGGTCAGCGAGGCGGGGACGACCAGGGCCAGGTTGCGGTCCCGGAACGCCATCAGCTCGGCGTGCGAGGCCGTCCGCAGCGGGGCCGTGGCGACCGTGGTCGGCAGCACCGCCACCCCGCCGTCGGCCAGCAGCGCCTCCAGCCGGGAGACCAGCGCGGCACGCTGCTCCTCCGCGCGAGCGACCTCGGCGTCGGTGACCAGACCGGCGTCGAGGATCCGCTCGCGGATCCCCTCCCCCAGCACCGGGTCCGCCTCGGAGACCCACGCCCCGTTCGTACGCCACAGCTCGCGGCTCATCAGCGGCCAGAAGATCTCGCGCAGCCCCGGCCAGCCGGCACCTGCGGGCACCAGGGTCTCCTCGACGACCTCCACGTCGAGGCGGGCCGCCCAGCCGGCGGTGCTCAGCCGGGTGCGGGCGGCGACGTCGGCGTCGGCCAGGTCGAGGAGATCGGTGAGCAGCACCAGCCGGGTGCAGGTACGCCTCTCGGCCACCGGGGCGGCCAGCGCCGCGAAGGCGGCCGCGACCCGGTCCGGGGTACGGGCCAGCAGCCCGACCGTGTCGAAGCGCGGCGCCATCGGTCGTACGCCGGTCAGGTCGATCCGGCCGTGGGTGGGCCGCAGCCCGACCAGGCCGCAGAACGCGGCCGGCACCCGGATCGAGCCGCCCGTGTCGGTGCCCAGGCCCAGGTCCGCGGCACCCGCCGCGACCGCCGCCGCGCTGCCCGACGACGACCCGCCCGGCACCCGGTCCACGGCAGCCGGGTTGAGCGGCGTGCCGTAGTGGGAGTTGGCGCCGAACATGCCCATCGCGAGCTCGTCGGTGGCGACCTTGCCGACCACCTCGGCACCCGCCGCGAGCAGCCCCGACACCGCGGCGGCGTGCCCGGTCGCGGGGGCGCCGGCGGCCAGCGTCGGGTTGCCGGCCGCGGTGACCCGACCGGCCACGTCGAAGAGGTCCTTCACCGCGACCCGGACGCCGTCCAGACGACCGCGGGCGGTGGCCGGGACGTGGACGTCGCCGGCGGGAGCCAGCAGGTCGGCGGGCAGCGCCGACCCGGCGGCGGGTGCCGGACTGGTCGTCGCCGTCATCGTGCGGGGGCGGAGAGGAAGCCGTCCACCAGCGCCTCGGCGTCGGCGAACGGGTAGTGGCGGAACGCGTATCCCTTCACCACCGGGGCCGCACCGGAGTAGAAGCGCTCGTACTGCACGTGGCGGCCCGCGAACTCCGACCCCACCAGGTCCCAGCAGAGCTTGAAGAGGCGCACCCGGTCGCGCACCGACAGGTGGTCCGACCCCATCACGACGTCCATCGAGGCGACCGTCTCGTCGTCGTCGAAGTCCAGCACCGAGCCGGGCACCTGGATCACGCCGCCGCCGGCGAGCTCGCCGAGGAGCTTGACCGCGCGCGGGTACACCTCGGTCTGCATGCCCAGCGCGGCGTACAGGAACTGCCCCTCGGGGCGCCACACGCCCTGCTCGTCCGGTCCGCCGAACGCCTGCGCCGACTCGGTCAGCGAGCGCGACACGGTGTGGATCGTGGCGAGGTCGGCCAGCTGCATCTTGATCGCCATGTCGGCGTCGCGGCCGTTGGCCTTCGCGATCCGGCTGGCCACGCCGACCAGGAACTGCAGCTTGGCGGTGAGCCGCACGATCGACTGCATGTTGCCGATCTGGTGGGCGGCGGTGCCGAAGAACTGGCGGTTCACCACGGCCACGTCGCCGGCCGCGAAGACCCGCCACCACGGCACGAACACGCGGTCGAAGACCACCATCGCGTCGGTCTCGTCGAAGCGGTTGCTCAGCGGGTAGTCGAACTCCTCACCGGCCGTCGCGTACGGGCGGCGGCAGATCAGCCGCAGCCCCTCCGCGTTGACCGGCAGCACGAACGACAGGGCCTTCTCGCCCTCGTTCGGGCCGAGCGGGCGGACGCTGGTCACGAAGATCTCGTCGGCCACCGCGGCGCCCGTGCCGAGCATCTGCGCGCCGTCGACGACGATCCCGTCCTCGCGGACCTCCACCAGCTGCACCGGCTTCACGCGGCTGGTCGGGTCGTGCGGGTTCTGCTGCGGCGGGACGATCGAGTTCGAGATCCACAGCCCGCGGGCGGCGGCGTACGCGTGGAACGCCTCGACGGTGCCGGGCACGTCGCGGTCGGTCCCCTCGCCCGTGGTCGGGGTGAAGGCCGCCGAGTTGCCGGCGAAGCCGGCGAGCAGGCCGGCGACGTGGTCGGGTCCGCGACCGATGAACCCGTGCGTCATCCCCACCCACGCCTCCAGCGCCGCCTTGCGGAGCGCGTGCTGCTCGGCGGTGCGGGGGATCGTGAAGAAGGCGAGCTGCCCCGTGGCCGGGTCGACCAGCGGCGACCCCGGCTCGTGGGCGGCGTCGTACGCGGCCGCCATCGTCAGCGCCATGCCGCGGAACGCCGGGTGCGCGGCCAGGTCGGCGACGCGCTCGCCGTCGACGCGTACGTCACGCCCGTCGTTGAGGCTCTCCAGGTAGTCGTGGCCGGTGCGCAGGCCGGCGTCGACCTGGGGGGCGGGAGTGGTGGGGGTAGTGCTCATGCGGGGCTCCTCAGGTGTGCAGGACGTCGGTGTCGCCGGGACCGCGGAACAGGTCCTCGGGCGTGAACTCGGTGGTGATGAGGCCGTCGGCCAGGCAGTACTCGACGGTCGTGGCGAGCATGTGGCGGTTGGCGGCGAGGCCGACCGGCCACGGGTCCGGCCCCAGCTGGCGCTCGGTCTCGAGCAGGTCGTCGAGCTCCCACGGCAGGAACGTCTCCAGCGCCGCGGAGTCGAGCAGCTGCGCGCGGGCCACGGCCTGGGCCTGCGTGAATGCACGCAGCAGCGCCATCGGCAGCTCCGGGTACGCCTCGGCGACGCTGCGCTTGAGGGCCACCACGTGCATCGCCGGGAAGATCCCGGTCTCGCGGTGGTACGCCAGCTCCTCGGCGCGCGGGTCCTTGAAGAACCGCCGCACGCCGCCGTCGGGCCACGTCGAGGGCGCCCGCGCCGTCATCAGGGCGTCGATCTCGCCCGCGGCCAGCAGGTCCGCGAGGCTGGCATCCGTACGGTGCTCGAAGGTGAAGCCGGGCGGGTAGTACTGCGGGTGCTCGTCGCCGGTGCGGGCGTGCTCCAGGCCCCCGATGACGTACGTCGGGGCGAACCGGTCCAGGCCGTAACGCTCCTGCAGGATGCCGCGCAGCCACACCCCGGCCGCCATGTCGAACGTCGGGATCCCGATCCGGCGCCCGGCCAGGTCGGCCGGCACCACCACGTCGCTGCGCTCGGAGGCGTACACGCTGGACAGGCGGAAGTGGCGCGAGGGGAAGACCGGGACCGCCAGGTACGGCTGGCCCGGCTGCTCCAGGCTGCGCAGGTACGTGCCCAGCGGGAACTCGCAGATGTCGAAGGTGTGCTCGGCGAGCTGGTGGTTGAACAGGTCCTGGACGCCCATCAGGGTGACGTCGAGGTCGGCGCCCTCGACGACCACGCGGCCGTCGGCGAGCGGGCGGGTACGGGCGGAGTCGGACAGGCCGACGCGCAGACGGGACATCAGGAAGCCTCCAGTCGTGGGGTGCGGCGGGAGTCGATGACCGCGTCGATCCGCCCGGCCAGGCCGGCGGCGAAGCGGTGGTCGAGCTCCCACTCGATGGCGATGACGCGGTGCAGCTGGTTCTCCAGCGCCGCCGGGACGTTGGCGGCGTTGTTCACGACCACCGCGGGCGCCTCGGCGAGCAGCTCGGGGTCGTCGGTGCCGATGACGAAGCCGTCGATCTCGCCCGGGTAGTACTGGCCGACGATCGCCGTCATCCACTGCACGCCCCGCGCGGTCGGCGCGACCACCACGACCCGCTCCAGGTCGCGCAGCGAGATGAGGCGGCGCAGCGCCGTCGGCGACGTCACCAGCGGCAGCTCGATCACGGCGTCCATGTCGCCCACCAGCGCGGCGACGTCGTTGAGGTGGAAGACCGGGACCGCGACGGCGTCGAACTCCTCGTCGAGGCGGCGGCCGACCGCGTCGCAGAGCAGCACCGGCTGCACCTCGACCCGGCCCGCGGCCTGCACGATCTCCTGCAGGCGCCGCATGTCGCGGTCGTTGCACTCGACCAGCGCGATCCTGCGCATCTGGTCCACCCGGTCGCGGGCACCGGCGAGCAGCTCGTCCAGCTCCTCACGCGTCAGGCCGAGCCGGCGGGCCCGCAGCAGCACCTCGTCGAGCTGGGCGCGGACCACGTCGCGGGCGTCGCTGGCGCCCTCGCCGGAGTCGACGACGTACGTCCCGCGCCGCGGCACCGTACGGACCCGGCCGCGGTGCGCGAGGCGGCTGATCGCCCGGTCCACGGTGGTGGAGTTGGAGTTGAGGTCGGCGGCCAGGGCACGGCACGACGGCAGCTTCGAGCCGACCGGGTAGGCGCCGGAGACGATCCGGTCGAGCAGGGTGCGGTGCACCTCGTCGAGGGTCGGGGCGATGTCGCTCATGACGCCCCCACCAGGGCCGGCTCCGCGAGAACAGACTGGGCGGCGAGCCCGGACCGGGAGACCAGCTCGACCGCCACCGGCCGCGACTGCGCGGCGACCTCGGCGGCGTCGACGGTGACGACGTCGTGGTCCAGGACGCTGGCCCGGCCGTCGACCCAGACCTCCTTGACCTCCCGCGACCCCGCCACGAAGACGACCGCCTGGTACGGGTCGTGGACGTTGGCGAGCGTGGGGCCGGTGCCGTCGAGGATGACGACGTCGGCCTTCTTGCCGACCTCCAGCGAGCCGATCTCGTCGTCCATCCGCAGCGCCCGCGCACCACCGATGGTGGCCATCTCGTACGCCTCCCTGGCGTGCATCGCCGTCGCCTGCAGGTCGCGAACCCGGGCCAGCAGGGCGGCCGTCTTCACCGCCTGCAGGAAGTCCTGGGAGTCGTTGGAGGCGGCCCCGTCGACGCCGATGCCGACGTCGATCCCCAGCGCCCGCATCTCCGCGACCGGCGCGATCCCGGAGGCGAGGATGCCGTTGGCGACCGGGTTGTGGGCGACGCCGACGCGGTGCTCGGCCATCAGCGCGCGGTCGTGGCGGTCGACCCAGACGCAGTGGGCGGCCAGGGTCGGCGCCGCGAACAGGCCCTCGTGGGCGCAGTGGGCGACCGCGGTCCGGCCGTACGCCGCCATCACGGCGGTGACCTCCTCGCGGATCTCCTGCAGGTGGATGTGGACGCCGTGCCCGCCGTCGACGGCCAGCGCGACGGTCCGGCCGAACATCTCCGGCGACTGGGCGCCCAGCGCACCGACGCCGACCCGGAACGTCGAGAGCCGGCTGGCGCGGGCCGCCTCCAGCAGCGCCTCGTGCTCGGTGAACTGCGGCTCGAGGTCGTCGTTGTCGCGGTCGCCGGCCCCGAAGGAGACGACGCCGCGCAGGTTGAGCTCGTCGAGCGCGGTGACCACGGCCGGGGTGACCGGGCCGTCGGGGCGCGGCTGCGTGACGAACATGTCGTTGGCGGTCGTGATCCCGCTGCGCAGCATCTGGATCCCCGACACCAGCGTGCCGGCGCGCGCCACCTCGGCGGTCGTGTGCGGCTTGAGCCTGCGGATCAGCGCGTCGATCCACTCCCACAGCGTGTACTGGCTGGCGATGCCGGTCACCAGGCCCTCGGAGAAGTGGCCGTGGGTGTTGACGAACCCGGGACCGACGATGTCGTACGCGCTGCCGCGGACCTCCGCGTCCGGGTACTGCGCGGCCAGCTCGGCGTACGGACCGACCGCGACGATCCGGTCGTCGCTCCACACCACCGCGCCGTCGCGGACCGGGGTCGGCGCCATCACCCAGGCGCCGCGGGCCAGGACCGTACGGCCGCCGCCCTCCACCGGGGTCATGCCGAGGCTCCGGCGGGGCGACCGTTGGCGTAGTCGTACGCGTCGGGCTGCGGGGCGGCCAGCTCGGCGTACAGCTCGGGGCGCCGCGCCCGCAGCAGGCCCGGGATGGAGGTGAACGCCTTCGGTGCGGCCATCGTGTCGTCGTGGGCGCGCAGCCACCGCAGCCGTGCGAGGTCGAGCTCGCAGACCAGCAGCTCCTCGCGGCCGGCGTACCCGAGCGGGTACTCCGGGCCGGTGATCATCGCCGCGCCCTCCTCGACGCCGAAGCGGTTGTTGGTGAGCGCGACGTAGCACTGGTTCTCGATCGCACGGACCTGGTTGACGAGCTGCCAGTTGCGGGTCAGCGCGGTGAAGCCGCCACCGGCGGGCGACAGGATGATCTCGGCGCCGCGCAGGGCCACGATCCGGGCCACCTCGGGGGTCCACATCTCCGAGCAGACGACGATGCCGAGGCGCAGGCCGTCGATGTCGAAGACGCCGAACGCGTTGCCGGGGCTGATCACGCCCTTGGTCTCGGCCGGCGGCAGCGTGGCGGGGTGGGTGCGTTCGTAGCGCAGGTGGCGGGCGCCGGTGCGGTCGGTCACGTAGACGACGAGACGGTCCAGGCCGTCCTCGCACCGCTCCGTACGGCTCCACACCACGTTGATGCCGTGCTCGGCGGCCGCCGCCGACAGGGCGGGCTCGGCGTCGTAGAAGGGGTCGCCGGCGTCGACCGGTCCGGGGCAGAACTCGGGGAAGAGCAGCAGGTCCGCGCCACGGGCGGCGGCCCGGCCGACGATCGCCACCGCCTGGTCCACGTTGGGGGTGCCGTCCTCGCCCACGATGCGCAGCGGCTGGGTGGCCGCCACGGTGTAGCGCTCCGGGGTGTCCGTGGCCTGCTGGTTGAGGTCTGGCACGAGTCCCGCTCCGATCCCTGGGGCCGGGCCGAGTGCCCGACGACAGGGCTGAATCTAGGGACGAATTCGGCCTGTCCCGCCGGGGTTCACAGGCTGTTTACAGCGGTCGGAGCAGACTTCTCGCGGCTGTTACATGGACTGGGACAGCGGGACACACGATCGTAAAATCGCAGGTCAGGCGGGGTTTTGTGTCCCGGCTGTCCCGCGTTACATTCCCGCGCCATGCGCCGTTGGTCGATCATCCTGCTGCTGGCCCTGGCCGCCTCGGGCCTGCTCGCGTGGGCCGGGCTGCCGACGCCGTTCCTGTTCGGCGGACTGCTCGGCGCGCTCGTGTGGGCGCTGCTGCCGACCGAGGGCGCCCGGCTCCCGGCGGTCGCGTTCAACGGCGGCCAGGCCGTCGTGGGCGTCGTGGTGGGCGCGTCGGTCGACTGGGCCTCCATGCGCGACCTCGGTGGCGGCTGGGCGATGGTGCTGCTGGCCTCCTGCTTCTCACTGGTGGTCAGCGTCCTGGCCGGACGGCTCCTGCTGCGCCACGGCGTCTCGCGCCCCACCGCCACCTTCTCCACGATCGCCGGCGGGGCCGCCGGCCTGACCGCACTCGCCGAGGACCTCGGCGCCGACGACCGGGTGGTCGCGGTGCTGCAGTACCTGCGGCTCCTCGTCGTGCTGGTGACGATGCCGGTGGTGGTCGTGGTCGTGCTGGGCGCGGGGGCCAACGGGTCCGGAAGCCCCGTCGAGACCGGGTCGTGGGTCGACTGGGTGTACGCCGCCGCCGCCGTCGCGCTCGGGCTGGTCGGCGGCAAGGTCGTACGGATGCCGTCGTTCCAGATGCTGGGTCCGCTGGTCGCGGCCGCGGTGCTGTCGTTGACGCCGGCCTTCTCCGACGCGGCCGTGCCGCCGGTCGTGAAGGCGCTCGGCTACCTCGCCATCGGCGTCCACGTGGGTCTGAAGTTCACCCCCGCGTCGATCCGCCAGATCGGGGCGCTGGTGCCGACCGCACTCGTCGCCACCAGCATCACCCTCGTCTCCTGCGCGGCGCTCGCGTGGCTGCTCACCGTGACCACCGGCGTCAGCGCGCTCGACGCCTACCTGGCCACCACGCCCGGAGGCATCTACGCAGTGATGGGTACGGCCGAGGCCACCGGCGGTGACGTCGGCTTCGTGGCCGCCTCGCAGGTCGTACGGCTGCTCATCATCCTCGGCTCGGCGCCGTTCGTGGCAGCGTACCTGCGGCGCGGGGAGCCGGGCCGCTCGTCGGGGCGAGGCTAGGCGGCCTTCCACATCCAGACGAGCAGGCCCACGTCGAGGAGCAGGATCGGGACCACGAGTGCCCACATGGCCGGGTCGCTCCACTTGCGTGCCATCGCGAACCACGGCAGCGCCATGCCGAGCACGCCGACGACGACGCCGACCGCGATCCAGGCGGGCTGCTTGGTGATGATGCCCGCGATGAGCACGATCAGCGACATGAAGATCGCGCCGTTGCTCACCGCCTCCAGCAGGAACCCCTGCACCACCCGGAGGAACCCACCACCCGCAGAGACCTCGTCGCCACGCTGAGCGTCCACGTCACTCCTCCACGGGGCTGGGGTCGAAGGTGGGGTCGTCCTCGAGCGTACGCTTCCAGTCCTCCGCGTAGCGCTCCTCCATCGTGTCGAGGTGGCCGTGCAGGAGCTCGGCGTACTCGGTGGTGCCCTCGAAGACCTCGCCCCAGCTGGTGTCGCCGTCCTCGACGTGCTGGGCGAGCCGCTTCATGTCGGGGCCGAGGCGTCCGCTGAGCGCGTCCTCGTGGAACTCGCGCCGCTCCTCGGGCGTGTGCACCGGGTCGGAGGCGACGGCAGCCATGTGCGCGCGGGACGCCTCCAGGGTGCCCCGGAACGCCGCCACGGCCTCGGCGAACGCCTCCTCCGCGGCCGAGGTGCTCACGCGGGGACCGCGGGAACGTCAGGCAGCGACTCGGCCGTGATGGCGTGGACGAAGGAGATGATCAGGTTCTTGAAGGTCGTGATGATCTGCCAGAACGCCATGATCGCCTTGCGGGCGGTCTTGAACAGCTCCCACGCCTCCTTGATCGTCTTGACCGCCTTCCACTGACCCCACAGCGGGATGTACGACGACGAGATCGCCGCGCTGCAGATCGAGATGATCATGCGGATGATGTCGACGACGTTCTGGGCGAGGTCGACCGCACCGCGGATCATGTCCTTGAGGTGGGTACTGACCTTGGCCATCGCGTTGGACTGCTTGGCCAGGGCGTCGGTCCAGCGCTCCATGTACCGCTGCGCCTTGCGCGAGGCGCCGCCGGTCCAGGTGGCGGAGATCGCGGAGGCCCCGGAGGCGAGGTTGCGCTCGGCCTTGTCGAGGCAGTCGCTGACGTGCTGCCAGGCGCTGGCGTGCAGGGCGGCCTTCTCGATGTCGCCGGCGATCCACTTCGTGACGTACTCGCGCGGGTCGATGCCGATGATCCAGTTGGTGAGGTCGCAGATCTTGTCGAGGACGAACCCGAAAGAGACCTTGGGCAGCTCGGCGGTGTCGCAGCTCGGGGCCGGCACGGGCAGCACGCCCGCGACGTCGTAGAACCCCTGGGCCCGCTTGTCGTCGGTGATCGCCCGGCCGACGCCGAACTCCTGGGAGACGTTGCGGTCGGTCTCCGCGTAGTCGGCCGCGGTCTCCGTCAGGGAGACGCCCGCCGCCTTGAGACGCTCGCCGTCGAGGGTGAGGACCTCGGTGAACGAGGGGATCATCGACTCGTACTCCATGGTCAGCAGCTCCAGGATCATCCCGAAGTCGCCGTCCGTGACGTGCGAGGCGAGGTAGTCACCCACCCCGGCGCACCCGGCACCGGCCCTCGACACCTGTCGGCCGTAGCCCCGCAGGTCTGCCAGCTCCACCGCGAATCCGGACATCTGCCGCTCCCCTCTCACGCCCCGTGTGGCCGTGGCCACCATGCCCCGTGGGGGACGGGGACAAACCCGGGCGACGCGGGGCGACGCGGTGGCCGTCAGGCGTTCTCCTTGCGGAAGGTCGCGGTGCCCCACCAGATGCCGAGCACCGAGAGGGCCACGGCCCACCCGATGCCCCAGGCGAGCTGGTTGGCGACGAACTCCCCGGAGAACGAGGTGCGGACGGCGTCGACGACCCAGCGGAACGGGACGACGTCGCTGACCCGCTCCAGCCAGGCCGGACCCAGCGTCATCGGCAGCATGATCCCGCTGAGCAGCAGGATCGGCATCATCACCATGTTGATGAGCGGCGCCATCACGTCCTCGGACTTGGTGGTCAGCGCGACCGCGTTGGAGGCGGCCGCCATCGCCGTGCCCACGAGCAGCGCGATGCCCACGCCGAGGACCACCCCGGACCACGACGGCTCCATGCCCATCGCCCAGCCCAGCGCGATCAGGAGCAGCGCCTGCACGAAGATCTGCAGCAGGTCGCGCATGAGTCGCCCGACCAGCAGGGCGGTGCGCGAGGCCGGCGTGACCCGCTCGGCCTCGATCACGCCCTCGCGCCACTCGGCGATCAGGCCGAAGCCGGCGAACATCGCACCGAACATCGCCAGCTGCACGAGCAGCCCGGGGACCAGGAACGTGTACGCGTTGGTGGCTCCGAACTGCCCCACCAACGGCTTGAGCAGCGGCCCGAACAGGACGAGGTAGAGCACCGGCTGCATCACTCCGATGATCACCCAGGCGGGGTTGCGCAGGTTCATCCGCAGCTGGCGGTTGAAGACAATCATGCACTCGCGGACGAAGGTGCTCATCGGGTCGCTCCCGTCTCGTCGGTCTCGGTCTCGTCGTCGGTCCGCGTCTCTGCCTCGTTGTCGGCCCGCGTCTCTGCCTCCGCGTCGCGCAGCGAGCGGCCGGTGAGGCTGAGGAAGACGTCGTCGAGGGTCGGCCTCATCACCTCGATCGACTCGAGCGTCACGCCGTGGCCCTCCAAGTCGCGCAGGAGGCCGGGGACGACCCGACCCGCGCGCGGCACCCGGCCGCGTACGTGGGTACCGTCGGTCTCCACGGCACCGGCGACGGCCGCGAGCTTCTCGGCGGCCAGGCTCACCTGCTCGGGCGCGACCTGCAGGTCGACCAGGTCGCCGGAGACCTGCGCCTTGAGGCTCTCGCTGGTGTCGGAGGCGACGATCCGGCCGTTGTCGATGATGACGATCCGGTCGGAGAGCGCGTCGGCCTCGTCAAGGTAGTGGGTGGTCAGGAAGACCGTCGCGCCGCGCTGGCTGCGCAGCTCGGCGATGTGCTGCCACAGGTTGGCCCGGGCCTGCGGGTCCAGCCCGGTGGTGGGCTCGTCGAGGAAGACCAGCGTCGGGTCGTGGACGAGCCCCATCGCGATGTCGAGGCGACGCTTCTGCCCGCCCGACATGTTGCGCGGCATCCGCTCCCACAGCCCGTCGAGCTGGAGCTGCTCGAACAGCTCGCGGCCCCGGGTCTCGGCCTGCCTCTTGGAGATGCCGTAGAGCATGCCGTGGTCGACGACCTCCTCGCCGGCCCGCGCCGAGGAGAACGTGCCGCCCGACTGGGAGACGTACCCGATGGAGCGACGCACCTGCTCGGACTGCGTGGCGACGTCGTACCCCGCGACACGCGCCGTGCCGGCCGTGGGGCGCAGCAGGGTGGTGAGCATCCGCAGCGTCGTGGTCTTGCCGGCCCCGTTGGGGCCGAGGAACCCGACCACCTCGCCCTCGGCGACGTCGAGGTCCACGCCGTCGACCGCTCGTACCTCCTTGTTGGCCCGTCCCTGCCTGGTGTGGAAGGTCTGCACGAGGCCCCGCGCCTCGATCATGGACCCACTCATGTGTCTCCTCCGCTCGTCGGCGGGGACCGCGCATCCTCGCGGTCTGACCCGTCGACCACCCTCGCACGGGCCACCGACATTCCCCATGGGCTTTTTCCCGGGACCGACGGCCCCGCTAGCGTTCAGCCATGGCATTCGGCATCGACTTCGGCGGCACGGCGGTCAAGGGCGCCCCCGTGGACCCCTCCACCGGGCAGGTCACGGCCGAGGTGGCCAACGTGCCCACCCCCAACCCCGCCACCCCCGAGGCGCTGCGCGGTGTCTTCGTCGACCTCGTGGCCGGCTTCGCCGACGTCGAGGGCCCGGTCGGGGTCACGGTCCCCGGCGTGGTCCGGCACGGCACGGTGCACACGGCCGCCAACATCGACCCGGCCTGGATCGGGACGGACGCCGACGCCCTGTTCACCGAGGCCCTGGGTCGCGAGGTGCACGTGGTCAACGACGCCGACGCCGCCGGCCTCGCCGAGGTCTCCCACGGCGCCGCCATGGGGCGGTCCGGCCTCGTCGTGGTGACCACGCTGGGCACCGGGATCGGGTCCGCGCTGGTGCACGACGGCGTCCTGGTGCCCAACTCCGAGTTCGGGCACCTCGAGATCGACGGCCGCGACGCCGAGGACTGGGCAGCCAACTCCGTACGGGTCGCCGAGAAGCTCTCGTACGAGGCCTGGGCGGCGCGCCTCACGCGGTACTACCGCACGCTCGAGCGGCTGCTCAACCCCGACCTGTTCGTCGTCGGCGGCGGTGTGAGTGCCGGCTGGGACGACTTCGGCCACCTGATCGAGATCGACACCGAGATCGTCCCGGCGACCCTGCGCAACAACGCCGGCATCGTCGGGGCGGCGCTCGCCGCGACGCAGGTCAGCGGCTGACGCTCGCGACCCTGGCGCCTCAGTCCACCGGGTCCCGCAGCTCCCGGTACGCCTCCAGCGCGCCCAGGAGGTAGCGCTGCACCACCTCCCGCTCGCCCTCGTCGAGCGCGGCGTCCACGTCGTCGAGCGCGGTGAACATGGGCAGCATCAGCTCGACCATCCGCCTGCGCCCCGTCGGGGAGATGACCAGCTCCGTACGGCGCCGGTCGCCGGGGTGCGGGTGGCGCTCGACGTACCCCCGCTGCTCCAGCTTGTCGACGATGCCGGTCGTCGCGGCCGTGGTGAGGCCGAGCCGTCGTGCGATCTCGGCGGGTCCCACCCGGTCCTGGGAGAGGTGCGCGAGGGTCACCAGCTCCGAGACGGACATGCCTGCGCGGCGGGCGACGAGGTGGTTGGAGTGGACGACCTCGTTGATCAGGGCGCGGAGCGCGAGCAGGGTGGACGTCTGCTGCCAGGTCCCCGCAAGAGCAGGGGGAACCCCCTGCTGCGTGCTGCCGTGCTCCACGGGCCCTCCTTGTGACGTTCTTGACCCGAGAGGTAGCATACTTCACTAGTAGTTAACTTTCTTAATGATTCAGGAGCCCACGGTGCCCTCTCCCAGCACTGAACGCACACCCGGACGATTCGCCCGCGCGCTCACCGGTCGCAGGGTCAGCAAGCTGCTGGCGCTGGTGCCTCTGCTGCTGGGGATCCTCGTCATCGCACTCGTCCCGGCCGCCACGCACGACCAGGCGCCGACCGACTCGATGCCGGCCGGGATGGACAGCACCCTGGCCGCCGAACTGGCCGACGAGCTGCCCGAGACCGACGCCGAGGTGGCGATCGCTCTGTGGACCACCACCGACGACGGCGAGCTCTCGCCGCAGGCCGTTCGTCAGGTGTCCCGTCAGACGCTCCAGCTGCTCTCCGAGCTCACCGCAGGTGAGGCCGACGGCATGGAGCACACCCGCGACCGGGGCGAGAAGGGCGCTGCGCCTGCTGGTGGCGAGGAGGCAGGCGACCACCCCGAGGCCGAGAGCCCGCTGACCGTCTCCGAGGACGGGTCGGCCGCGATGGCGGTCCTGCCGGTCACCGCCACCAACTCCGACCAGCGCATCGACGCGGTCGAGGACCTGCGCAAGCGGCTGGCTGAAGAGACGCCCGACGGCGTCGACGTGGCCGTCACCGGTCCCGCTGCCCTGCAGGCCGACTTCGGCCAGGTCTTCGCCGGCGCGGACTTCAAGCTGCTCGGCGTCACCGCCGTGGTGGTCGCCATCCTGCTGATCATCACGTACCGCAGCCCCGTGCTCTGGCTGGTGCCGCTGCTGGTCGTCGGCGTCGCCGACCGTACGGCCTCGATCGCCGCCACCCACGTGCTCTCAGGGCTCGGGCTGGTCTGGAACGAGTCGACCGTCGGCATCCTCAGCGTCCTCGTCTTCGGCGCGGGCACCAACTACGCACTGCTGCTGATCTCCCGCTACCGCGACGAGCTGAAGAGCACCGACGACCGTTTCGAGGCGATGGCCCGGGCGTACGGCCCCACCGCCGAGGCCGTCTTCGCCAGCGCCACGACCGTCATCCTGGGCCTGCTCACCCTGCTGCTGTCCCTGGTGCCGAACACCCGCGGCCTGGGGCTGGCGTGCGCGGTGGGCGTCCTGATCGCGGCGTCGTTCGTGATGCTCGTGCTGCCGGCGGCGATGCTGCTCTTCGGCCGCGGACTGTTCTGGCCGGTGGTTCCGCGCGTCGGTGAGGCGCTGCTCGTCGACAGCGAGACCTCCATCTGGAGCCGGATCGGTCGCGCCGTCTCCGGCCGCCCGCGCACCTTCGTGGCCGCCAGCCTGCTCGTCGTGATCGGCCTGGGGCTGGGCATGACCCAGATCCAGGTCGGCCTGCGCGCCGCCGAGCAGTTCCTCGACACCCCCGAGTCCGTCTCGGGTGCCGAGCGGCTCGGCGAACACTTCCCCGCCGGCAGCTCCGACCCGGTCACCGTGCTGACCCGCCAGGACCCGCAGCTGGTGGTGGACAGGATCTCCGGCGCCGACGACGTGACCGCCGTACGGGTCAGCGCCCAGGGCGAGGGCGTGGCACGCCTCGACGTGACCACCGAGAGCTCACCGAGCACGGAGGCCAACGAGGCCACCGTCCGCGCACTGCGGGCGGAGCTCGAGGACCTCGACGACACCCACGTGGGCGGCGGGACCGCCGAGGAGATGGACGAGTCGGAGGGCGCGTCGCGCGACGAGCGCCTCCTGGTGCCGATCATCCTCGGGCTCGTGGTGGTCGCGCTGGTGCTGATCCTGCGCTCGGTGGTCGCGCCACTGATCCTGGTCTCGACGGTGCTGGCCACGTTCGTCGCCGCGATGGGTGCGTCGTGGTGGGTCTTCACCCAGGTGCTCGACTTCTCGGCGCTGCACACGTCCGTGCCGCTGCTGGCCTTCCTGTTCCTGGTGGCCCTCGGCGTCGACTACAACATCTTCCTCGTCACCCGCGCCGTCGAGGAGGCCCGCAACGTCGGCACCCGGACCGGCATCCTGCGGGCGCTCACCGCGACCGGCGGGGTGATCACGTCGGCCGGCATCCTGCTCGCCTCGGTCTTCGCCGTCCTGGGCGTGCTGCCGCTGGTGATGCTGGCCCAGTTCGGCGTGGTCGTCTTCATCGGCGTCCTGCTGGACACGCTGCTGGTGCGCACGGTCCTCGTACCGGCGGTCGTGCTCACCCTGGGCGACCGGTTCTGGTGGCCGCGGAAGGTGGGTCCGACCGAGGGCTGAGGCCGGCCGGGGCTCAGGAGCCCAGCGCCGCCTCGATGTCGGCCGCGATGGCCTCGGGCGTCGTCTTCGGTGCGTACCGGGCGAGCACCTGGCCGTCGCGGCCGATGAGGAACTTGGTGAAGTTCCACTTGATGCCGCGGCTGCCGAGCACGCCCGACTTCTCGCCCTTCATCCAGGTCCACAGGGGGTGCGCGTCGGAGCCGTTGACGTCGATCTTCGCGAAGAGCGGGAACGTGACGCCGAAGGTGAGGTCGCAGAACTCGGCGATCTCGGAGGAGTCGCCCGGCTCCTGGGAGGCGAACTGGTTGCACGGGAACCCGAGCACGGTGAAGCCCCGGTCGGCGTACGTCTCCTGCAGCTGCTGCAGGCCCTTGTACTGCGGGGTGAAGCCGCACTTGGAGGCGGTGTTGACGACCAGCACGACCTGCCCGGCGTACTCGGAGAGGTCGCGCGCGGTGCCGTCGATCAGGGGAGCGTCGAAGTCGTTGAACGTGGTCACGTGGAGCTCCTGACGGGGGACGTCTCGCGGCGGGGTCGTCGCGAGTACATCATGTACGCGAAGCCGCCCAGGATCAGCAGGTCCACCACGATCGTGGTCAGGCCGACGACGTGTCCCTCCTCGGCCCCCTCGACCTTGTGCTCCTCGGGGTCCTCGGCGAGCACCTGCACGCGGATGGTGTCGCGCAGGTCGGCCCGCTTCCACACGGGCTCGCTGACCCGCACGCTGTGCTCGGTGCGGTCGCCGTACTCGTCGGGCAGCCGGTAGTCGAGCCAGAACTCCTCGTCCTCGCCCTCCCCGACCGTCCGGAGCTCGGTCACGGTGGCGTTGCCGATGACCCCGTCGGTACGGATGTGGCGCTCCTTGAGCCCGCCGACGACGAACGGCACGTTGGCGAGCAGCACCAGGACCGTCACGCCGATGATGAGGGCGCGACGGTAGGGGTCGGCCCACGCGGCCTTGAGCGCTTCCATCCTTCTCCCCAGTCGTCCGAGGAGGACACTGTGGCAGGAACGGGCGCCGTCGGGGCCGAAATCGCGTCAGGATGGTGCGTCGTGAGCGAGCCCCTGGTCGAGACCCCCTCCCCGACGGCGTGCAGCAGGCCCTCGAGGTCGCGCGCCGGTGGCTGCCGGCGTTCCTGGAGGGGCGTCGTGCTGACGAGGAGCTGTACGCCGACGAGGTGACCACCTGGCACAACATCGGACCTCCGCAGCCGGGGCTCCCGTACGGATCCCGGTCTGCCTGGTGGTGACGCTGGTCGACGGCCGGATCGCGCGGTTCGAGGAGTACGCGGACTCCGCCGCCACGGCGTCCCTGCTCGGGTGACCGTTCGGCTCTATTTCCGTGCCGTTCGGCCCACGACCACCACGGGCCCGGCACCGCGACCCTAGGCTTGCGCCGCTCTCGGGGACTCCGTGGCGTACCCCTCGCGCACGCCGTGACTGGAAGGAACCCTGACCGTGGAAACGTCGACGACGACCCCCATTCCTCATGAGGTGCAGATGGGTCCGGAGGAGCTGTTCTTCTCCACCACCGACGTCCGCGGCGTGATCCGCCAGGGCAACTCCGTCTTCGTGCGCGTCTCCGGCTACCCCCTCGACGAGCTCCTCGGCACCGCCCACAACGTGGTGCGGCACCCCGACATGCCGGCCGGCGCGTTCCGCCTCATGTGGGACTCGCTGGCCGCCGGCACCCCCGTCGCCGTGTACGTGTGCAACCGCACCAAGGCCGGGGACCACTACTGGGTCTGCGCCGTGGTCAGCCCGCTGCACGACGGCTTCGTCTCCGTCCGGGTCGCGCCGACGCCGGAGGCCGTCGACCTGGTCAGCGAGGTGTACGTCGAGGCGGTGCGCGTCGAGCGCGACGCCGCCGCGGCCGGGCTGTCGCGGCGCGAGGTGGCCGAGCGCGGCGCCCAGGCGATCGTCGCGACGCTCGCCACCTACGGCTTCTCCTCGTACGAGGAGTTCATGCACGTCGCCCTCCCGCTCGAGATCTCCGCCCGCGGGCACCGCGTCTCCGAGGCGCACCAGCGGTCGGCGGCGACCGGCGACGTCGCGTCCGTGCTGGCCGGGACCGGCGCGCTGGCCGACCAGCTGGACGCGATGGTGGAGTCGTTGGCGACCTACCAGGCCCTCGGCGACGAGCTGGCCGACGCGGCGGTGCACGTCCTCGACATGGCGCACCGGCTCGAGGTGTCGGTGCACACCGCGCAGCAGGCCTCCGCCCTGGTCGCCGAGAAGTCCCCGGTGCTGTCCAACGTGGCGCGGGTGATGGCGCAGCCGATGACCGACGCGGTGACCGCCCTGGCCCAGCTTCCCGAGGACTTCTCGCGGTTGCGGGGCGACATCGGCCGGGTCCGGTTCCAGATCGCGCTGACCGCGCTGTACGACGAGATGGCCGCCGCGTTCGCCGCGGAGGTCCACGACGGCGTCGCCCCGGCCAGCTCGCTCACCGCGGTGCCGCTGCTGTGCGACGCCGCCGAGACATCGGTGGCCGAGATGGCCGCGCAGGTCGAGAAGGTCAACGGCGACCTGCAGCACGTCGCCGCCCTGGTCAGCGAGGCCGGCACCCTGCTCGACGACTTCCGCCGCTTCATCGGGCAGTGGCGCCACCTGGTACTGCGTCACGCCCGCGCGGCGCTGGCCGAGCAGGTCCGCCCGATCGACGAGGAGCTGACCACGAGCTGGCAGTGGACCGAGCAGCTGCGTGCGCTCGGCCGACAGGCGTCCTCCGCGGTCGTACGGTTCGACCGGGACGCCGCGCACGCGCACCTCGAGGCCGTGCGGGAGCCCGCCCGTCGGCTCGCCGCGGGCTGAGCCTCACGCGCAGCCGTACGCCTTCCTGATCCGCTCGTAGGTGGCGATGACCTCGCCGTCGGCGGTCGTGTACTCCAGGTGGTCGGCCCCGGTGACGGTGGCGTAGCCGTACAGCATCCCCTGCGCGTACGGCCAGCCCGTGGGCGCCGAGTCGTCGCCGGCGCCGGTCTCGATGTCGGGTCCGCGGTCGGTGCGCCCCCACGGCTTGCCGCCGAACCAGAAGTGCGTCATGCCGCAGTGCAAGTACATCGGCGCGTGGTACCGGGTGCCGACCACCGGCTCCTCGTCCTCGCCGAGGGTGACCAGCTCGACGGTCTCCGGCTCGACCGGGTCGGCGGCCTCCGGCGGGGTGGTGCCGGCGGCGAGCTCGTGGACGGCCATGCCGTCCCCGTCGCCGGTCAGGACGAGCGTACGGCCGTCGGCGGTGCCGACCACCTCGTCCACGGAGCCGTCGAGGTCGACGGCGGTCCAGCTGTCCCCGTCGGCGCTGGTCACCAGTCTGGGCCCGGGGTTCTTGCCGCACTGGTCGAGGTCGGCGTAGCAGACCTCCGGCCGGCTCCAGCGCATCTCGTCCACGCCCGTGAGCGTCCAGAACCCGGCACCGCCGGCCCAGACCGGAGCCCACGCCCCGTCCTCGGATCCGTTGCGGAGCGCCTCGACGGCCGACCAGGAGTCGCCCGCGTCGGTGGAGGCGTACGCGGTGTGGCGGCCCTCGGCGACCCCCGCCAGCACGGTGTCGCCGACGACGGTGAGGCTGCTGAGGTCGTACACGTCGAGGCCGGCACCGACCTGCTGCCAGGTGGCGCCCGCGTCGTCGGTGGCCCAGAGGGCGGCGTCCCGTCCGGTCCGTCCGCCGACCAGCAGCCGGTCGCCGACGACGGCGGCGTGGCCGGCGTACGACTCGGTGCGGTAACCGGTGTACGCCGGGACGCCCGGCAGGTCGACGCGGGTGAAGCGCTCCCCGTCGGCGCTGGTCCACGCGTGCGCCTCGAAGCCACCCATCCCCGGGTCCTTCGCGGTGCGGTACGTGCCCGCGACCACGATCGTGCCGTCGACGACCTCCAGGGCGCCGATGTCGACGGCGTCGGTGAAGCCGTCGACGTCGACCTCCTCCCAGCTCAGCCCGTCGGCGCTGCGGAAGGCGTGCGGCTCGAACAGCATCCGCTCGTCGTTGCCCGAGCCCGCCAGCCCGCCGCTGCCCAGGACGTACCAGTCGCCGTCGGGCAGGCGTACGGCGTCACCGAGCTCCAGGTAGGTGACGCCCGCGTCGAGCGGGGTGCCGCGCTCGAAGTCGGCGCCCTCGACCGACACGTGGGAGACGAGCTCGCCGTCCTCGGAGACGGTCAGCAGCAGCGCGTCGTCGCCGTCGGTCACGAAGACCGGGGAGGCGTCGGGCCCGGGGGTGGCGTCGAGGCGCTGGGTCTGCCAGACGTCGCCGGGGCTGCTTCCGTCAGGGTCGGAGGGCTCGGTGCCGCAGGCCGTGAGGAGCGAGGCGGTCAGCAGGGCGACGGCCAGCAGAGGAATCGGGCGCATGGGGCTCGGACGGCGCAGTGACGCCGGGCGTTCCCCGGCTCCTCAGCCCCCGGCGGCCCGCGTCACGTCGGCCATCAGGATCTGCGGCCACCGCCCCACGTCGGCGGGCGTGCGGGCGACCTCGAGCGTGGCGTCGGGCAGCAGCTCGAGCAGGGCCTCGGCGGTCGACACCGGGTGGGCGGGGTCGTCGACCCACGCCAGGATCGTGACGGGTACGCCGATGCGCGCCACGTCGCGGCGGGCCGGGAGGTCGGTGAGCGCCGCGCCCCGCAGCAGGGTCGGCAGCAGCTCCTCGCCCACGACGGGGACGGTCTCCGGGGAGTCGACGGTCGCGGGCGGGCGCGGAGCCGTACGCCCCGCCTCCACGAAGGCGGCCATCCCCTGGGTCTCCACCACCTCGGCGGCGGCGCGGTAGTCGTCGGCCTTCGCGGCCCGGGTCTCCCACGACGTGGGCGGCACCAGCAGGGTCAAGCCGCTGAACCGGTCGGGGTCTCGCACGGCCGCGTGCAGCAGCGTCGCGCAGCCCATCGACGGGCCGACCCCGTGCACCTTCTCGCCGGGAAACCACGCGTCCAGCAGCCGCAGCAGGTCGTCGGCCAGGACGGCCCAGTGGTAATCCTGCGGCACCGGGCGACCGGTGGAGCGGCCGTGCCCGCGGGCGTCGTACCGCAGCAGCCGGGTGCCGCTCAGGCCGCGCCCCAGGTCGAGGTCGAGGAGCCGGTCGCGGTGACGGCTCGAGGTGAGCCCGTGCAGCTGGACGACGGGGTGTCCGCCCTCGTCGCTCAGCTCGACGTCGAGCTCCGCCCCGGGGACCTGGAAGGTGGGCATCGTCTCTCCTCACGCCGCTGTCACGGGCACGCTAACCGCCTGCGGACGCCGCCGGGCGGCGTTGCACGCACCTCGTGCGTCACGCCACCAGAAACCTGGTGACCGTCGTCACCGGACCACAGGGCCGCGGCCCTCGTCGACACCCTCGGCACGTGCTTCCTCAACTCCGGCGTGCGCGAGTTCCTGCAGACCAGGACGATCAACAACCCTGCTGCTGGGTGAGCCGAACGGGTGCCCCGGGCAGGGCTCGCACCTAGGCTTGCCGCATGCGGCTGACCAACGTTGCGCATCTCCGTCTCCCGTTCGGCCGCCTTCTCGGGTACGACGTGACGGTCGTCAAGCAGGGTCGTGAGCTGCCGGTCTCGTTCGACCAGAGTCGTCACGTCGGGCACGGGGCGCGCCCGGGCTCGTGGATGGCGCTGTCGTTCCGGCTCCCACAGCCGGTCGACCCCGACGACCTGGCGGCGGCCTGGCTCGCCGTGGTCGCCCGCCACGGCACCCTGCGGACGGTCTTCGAGCCCGGCGAGGACGGCCCGCGGCTGCACGAGGTCGAGCTCGGCCCCGGCCGCTGGACCGAGCACCCGGTCGCCCCCGGGCAGGCCGTCAACGAGGCGCTGCGCGACGTCCTCGACACGGCCTGCTCGCCGTACGCCACCCCCTCGCACCGCCTGTGCCTGCTGGAGACGGCCGCCGGGCAGACCGTCGTCGTGGGTGCCGACCACGCCCACACCGACATGTGGTCGATGCTGGTGGTAGCGCGCGACCTGCTGGCCGCGATCGGGGCCGTACGCGCCGGCACCGCGCCGCAGCTGCCGCCCGCGCCGTCGTTCGCGGAGCACACGCACGCCCTGCGCGAGCGCCCCGTCGCACCGGCGGAGGTACGCCGACGCTGGGCCGAGATCATCGCCGACGGCGGCGACGTGATGCCGCGCTTCCCCCTGCCGCTGGGCGACGTGGCACGTCCGCAGCGCGAACGGGTCGAGGTGCGCGACGTGCTCGACGTCGCGGGGTGCGCCGGACTCGCGGCGAGTGCGGCCGAGCAGGGCGTCTCGACCCTCAGCCTCGTGGTGAGCGCGATGACGGCGGTCACCCGCGAGCTGGCCGACCAGCCGCTGCGCGCCGTCTTCCCCGTGCACAGCCGGTACGAACCGACGTGGCACGACTCGGTCGGCTGGTTCATCACCAACTCCGTCCTCGAGTGCGTCGACGCCGACCCCCGCGAGGCCGCCCGCGCGGTCCGCGAGACCGTCGAGCTGGGGTCCTGGCCGCTCGCCGACGTGCTCGAGCCGTGGGGCGGGATGCCGACCGCTCCCGGCATGTTCGCGATCTCGTGGCTCGACCTGCGGCGGCTGCCGGTCCGCGTCGACTCCGTCGGGCTGGAGGCGCAGTACGTCGGCGCCGAGATCCTCACCGACGGCGTGATGGCGTGGTTCATCCTCGACGACTCCGGCCTGCACCTGCGCTGCCGCTACCCCGACACCGACGAGGCGCGGCGCCACGTCGGCGGGTGGCTGGACGCCCTGATCGCGCACCTGCAGGTGGCCGCGCACCTGTGGATCGAGACCCACCGCGAGCCGTCGTTCGACGAGTCCACCGTGACCCGCGCGGTGCACGAGGCCGTGGCGGCCAAGCTGCGCCCCGGCGAGCTCGACGACCTGCGAATCACCTTCGTACGACCGACCGGCGAGGGGCGGTGCGACGAGTTCGTGATCACCCTGGTGGCCGCCGGCGAGCAGTGGCGGCAGGTGTACGAGCTGTCGTTCTTCGACGCCCCCTGGCACGGCCCGGACATCAGGGCGCGCATCGAGTGGGACCTGTTCGACTTCATCGCCGAGTCCCGCTTCGGGTGGGGACAGCAGCGCTGAGACGCCCGCGGCGGCCCAGCCGTACGGCGCGACTAGCATCGAGAGTCGCCCGGTCCGGGCGCCGCCCCCGTCCGGGGGCACCACTCCGGGAGGGAACGGCATGGGCGGTCACCACGCGCACCACGCGGCACGCGAGAGCAGGAGCCTGCGGCGGCTCGCGGTCGCCGTCGTCGCCCCGCTGGCGCTGCTCACCGTCGTCGCGCTCGTCGTGCTGTGGCCCTCCGGCGGGCTGCCCACCAGCGAGAACGCGGCCGCCGCCGCCGAGTCGCGCGGCGAGGTGGTCTCCCTGGAGCGCGAGACGTGCGCCGAGGAGCTGCCCGACGACGTCAACGGCTGCGGGACCGCGAAGGTCACGCTCAGCGACGGCCCCGACGCCGGCCAGACCGTGACGGTGCCGCTGCCCAACGGGATCGGCGCCCCCGAGGTCGCCGAGGGACACCGGGTCGTCCTCATCACCACCACGACCCCGGACGGCGAGACGTACGCGATCGTCGACCACCAGCGCGCCAGCGGCATGTGGGTCCTGGTCGGGGCGTTCGTGCTGGCCCTGGTCGCGTTCGGGCGCCTGCGCGGCGTCACCGCGCTGGTCGGGCTGGGGATCACCTTCGCCCTGCTGATCCTGTTCATGGTGCCCGCGGTGCTGGCGGGGTCCTCGCCGCTGCTGGTCGCGCTGGTCGCCTCGTCGGCGATCATCCTGTCGGTGCTGTACCTGACCCACGGGTTCTCGATGTCGACGACGGTCGCCGTGCTGGGCACCCTGGCCAGCCTCGCCCTGACCGGCGCCCTGTCCGCCCTCGCGGTCAGCGCCCTGCACCTGACCGGCGTCACCGACGACATCTCCAACTCGCTCGGCGTCAGCCACACCGTCAACATGCAGGGTCTGCTGCTCGCCGGGATCGTGATCGGTTCGCTCGGCGTCCTCGACGACGTCACCGTCACCCAGGCGGCGACGGTCACCGAGCTGGCGCGCGCCAACCCCGCGTACCGCTTCCTCGACCTCTACCGGGCCGGCAGCCGCGTCGGGCGCTCCCACATCGCGTCGGTGGTCAACACGATCGTGCTGGCGTACGCCGGCTCGTCCCTGCCTCTGCTGATCCTCATCGTCGCCAACAACAACTCCCTCGGCGGCGTCCTCACCGACCAGGTGATCGCCCAGGAGGTCGTACGCAGCATCGTCGCCACGCTCGGCCTGATCGCCGCGGTGCCGGTGACGACCGCGCTGGCCGCGCTGGTCTTCGGCGGGCGCGGCGAGGAGACGTCGGCTGGTTGACGGCGCCTCAGCGGCGACCCCGCTGCGGCTTGCCCACGTCGGGCTTGGAGTAGTCGCACACGCCGGTCGGGAAGATCTCGGCGAGGCGCTGCTTCTCCGTCGCGCTCGGGCGCCAGTCGCCGTACAGACCCTTGCGGACGGCACGCTCGACGGGCTGCAGCGCGCACTTCCACACGCCACCCTCGTACGGGCCGCCGGCGACGCGGCGCGAGGAGGAGTAGATCGGGAACCGCTGCGTGCAGGACCCGTCCGGACCGTCGTCGAGGACGCCGTCCCACACCCCGGCCCCGGACGCGATCAGCTCGCCGGTGCTGGTCCAGCAGGAGTCGACCGCCTCGGCCGGCTTGTTGCCGACGACGCCGCGCCGCGGGTCGGCCTCGATGTTGGCCATCCACCGGTCGATGACCTCGAACGCCTTCAGCGTGGGGTCGTACTGCTGGGTCGGGCGGGCGTCGGCGAACCAGATCACCTGGTTGCCGGCGTCGCCGTCCACGTTGAGCATCCGCTGGCGGGTCGCGAACGACTGCTGCGTGTTGTGCATGTCGAGCTCGTCCTCGAGGTACGGACGCAGGTCGATGACCGGGATGTCGATGTCGCCGGTGAACTGCATCCCCGAGGTGTACGCCGCCCGGATCGCGGTGAGGTCACCGCTGCGCCGCGCGGCCGGCGTGGTGCCGTCGTCGGGGCTGAGGTTCATGTTGCGCGAGCTCCACGGGTCGAAGTTCGCGGGGGTCAGCGCGCCCGCGAACGGGGCACCCTCGGTGACCATCTCGCCGGCCTCCTTCCACGAGCCGACCTGCGCGTTGAGGTCGAGGAACTCGGCGGGGGTGATGACGCCCTCGGTGAGCGCCTGGAGGCCGTACTGCACGCCGACGTTGTCCCACGGCACGCGGGCGTACCCGGTCTCGTCGGTCCCGTAGATGTTGACCAGGTCGGCGAAGTGGGTCCACTGCACGCCCTCGGTGCCCTGGGCGAGCTTGTCGAGGTCCTGCACGTCGGTGAAGGTCGGGTTGAGCGCGAGCGGGGTCAGCCCGAACCAGCCGGGCTTGCACTCCATCAGCGCGGGTGCCGCGGAGCCGGGCTTGCGGTCCATCACCTGGTAGCCGAGCGCGCCCATCGCGCCGTACAGCTGGTTCCACTGGTTGATCTCGCCGGCGGAGAGGTTCTTGGGCTCGTTGGTGCCGTTGAGGCCGATGACGGCCTGCCGGACCTCCGGGTCCTTCCACTTCGCGTTGGCGCGGTCGGTGGCGTCGAAGTAGTGCTCCAGCAGCTCGCAGTCACCGACGTGGATGATCTGGGTGACCATGTCCGGGTAGGAGTACTGCGGGATCGCGGCGTCGATGAGGCCGGGGTGGTTCTGGGCGTACACGTACTGCTGGATCGCGCCGCCCGAGCCGCCGACGGCGACGGTGTAGTCGGGCACGCCGTACGTCTCGACCGCCCGCTCCTTGAGCATCAGTGCCGTCTCGCCGCCGAGCTGCAGGTTGTAGTGGGTGCTGGTGCGGTTGCCGCTGGACCACAGGACGCCGTACCCGCGGCTGAGCAGGTCGTGCGGCAGCATCGCGGACTCGCTCGTGGTGCCCTGGGTGTGGCCGATCGCGACACCACCCTGGAACGAGAAGACCAGGCGGCGGTTCCACAGCGACGTGTCGGGCTGCTCCGCGTCGTCACCCACCGGCGCCAGCGCGGCGATGCTGTAGACGAACCGGTTGATGGTGCCGCGCTCCCAGCGGACCACGTACGGCACGGTCGAGCCGTCGGGCGCGGTCGTCGTGGCCGTGTCGGCGGGCGGCGACGAGGGATCGTCGAGCCAGTGGAACCGGTTGTCCGTGGTGGAGCGGTAGAGGTACGAGATCCGGCGTTCGGCCGCACAGTTGCCGCTCCAGCCGACGATCTCCGCGGCGGCCGTCGGATAGCCGCGACCGTCCTGCGGGTACGACCCGTCGGCGGCCTCCTTGGCGACGGGGATGCCGAAGTGGTCGGTGTTGTCGACGATGGGTTGGCCGAGGATCTTGCGGCCGTCGAAGGTGCCGCGGGCGGTGGTGCAGACGAACGGCTGCTGCTGCGGGCCGGAGAAGATCGGCCCGGCCTGCGGGTGGTTGCGGACCCGCAGCGACGTGGAGCCCGCCTTGCGCGCGGTCGCCCGCAGGGTGGTGGTCCCCTCGGGCAGGTCCTCGACGAGACCCACGAGGGTGCCCGCACCGGTCGCCTCGAACGCGGAGGTGACGTCGCGCGAGCCGGCCTTGACGCGTACGTCGGAGGCCTTGACCCTGCGCGGCACCGACACCTGGACCAGCGCGTCGCCCGCACTCACCTGGTCGGGCGCGCTGGAGAGGACGGAGATCCGCAGGTGCCCCGGCGAGGGCCGCGGCTTCGCCTGCGCGACGGCCCCGATCGGGGCGACCAGGGCGCAGGTGGCCAGGACGACGGTGACGGCGGTACGACGACGGACAGGCATGACGCCTCCTCGAACCAGGGCTCCGGGAAGTTCGGGCTTCGCCGGACGCTACTGTGACGCGCGTCACGCTGTCATCCCCTGAATACGGGGCTCTCCGCAGCGGGTCCGGGTCAGCGCCCGCGCCCGCGCACCCCGGCGTTACAGTCAGCGCATGTCCGAGGGAGCCCGCGCGTACGACAGCTCCCGCCGGCAGAGCAGGGGCCGCGACCGGATCCTCGAGGCCGCCCTCGAGCTCGCCCACGCCGGCGCCGGCTGGGACTGGGCCGGGATCACGTTCAAGGCGGTCGCCGAGGCCGCGGGGATCAGCGAGCGCACCGTCTACCGCCACTTCCCCACCCAGCGCGACCTGCACGACGAGATGCTGCTGCGGATCAACCAGCGCGCCTCCATCTCCTACGACGACCTCACCCTCGACGGCGTCGGCGAGGTGGTCGGGCGGCTCTTCGAGTCGCTGGACACCTTCACCCCCGACACCCCGTCCCTGACCCGGCCCTCCGACGCAGCGGTGGCGATGAACCGCGAGCGCATGCAGGCGCTGCTGCAGGCCAGCGGCGGGGACGTACGCCTCGCCGCCCTCCTCGACGTGCTCTGGAGCAACGAGACGTACGAGCGCCTGGTCAAGGTGTGGCGGATGTCGACGCCCGAGGCGGTCGACACCGTCCGCGGGGCGCTTGACGCGCTGGTGGAGCGTCGGGGGGACTGAGCTCCGTCGGAGTTCCCCACAACGTGTCGGAGTTCCCTACGTCACGTCGAAGTCCCCGCTCAGGCGGGGACTTCGTCACGTTGTAGGCGTTGCAACCCCCACAACAGGTCAAAGTTCCCCACACCAACCGCTCGGCGGCCCACTGAGTGCGACGCCGATTCCCCACTCCCGACATTTCGTGTCATTGTTCTGACACGAAATCGACGAGAGGGGAACGTCCGTGACGACCTTCCACGAACAGACACACCTGGACCGGCTCGAGTCCGAGTCGGTGCACATCTTCCGAGAGGTGGCCGCGACCGCCGAGAAGCCCGGCCTGCTCTTCTCCGGCGGCAAGGACTCCGTGGTGATGCTGCACCTGGCGATGAAGGCCTTCTGGCCCGCGCCGGTGCCGTTCCCGGTCATGCACGTCGACACCGGCCAGAACTTCGACGAGGTCATCGAGTACCGCGACCGCACCGTCGAGCAGTACGGCCTGCGCCTGCTGGTCGCCAGCGTCCAGGACGACATCGACGCCGGCCGCTCGCACGAGGAGTACCCGGGCGCCCCGCGCAACCGCCTCCAGACGACCGCACTGCTGCGTGGCATCACCGAGAACGGCTTCGGCGCCGTCTTCGGCGGCGCCCGCCGCGACGAGGAGAAGGCGCGGGCCAAGGAGCGGGTCTTCTCGTTCCGCGACTCCTTCGGCCAGTGGGACCCCCGCAACCAGCGCCCCGAGCTGTGGAACCTGTACAACGGCCGCCACCGCAAGGGCGAGAACATCCGCGTCTTCCCGCTGTCCAACTGGACCGAGCTGGACATCTGGGCGTACATCGAGCGCGAGGGCATCGAGCTCCCCTCGATGTACTACGCCCGCCCACGCACGGTCGTCGAGCGCGACGGGATGCTGCTCGAGGTCAACCGGTTCATCACCCCGCTGGAGGGCGAGGAGCCGTTCGAGGCGCTCACCCGGTTCCGCACCGTCGGGGACGCCACCTGCACCGGCTGCGTCGAGTCGACCGCCGCCACCCCCGCCGACGTGGTGGCCGAGGTCGCCGCCGCCCGCGTGACCGAGCGCGGCGCCACCCGCGCCGACGACCGCATCTCCGAGGCCGGGATGGAAGACCGCAAGAAGGAAGGGTATTTCTGATGAGCGAGCTGCTGCGCATCGCCACTGCCGGCTCCGTCGACGACGGGAAGTCGACCCTGATCGGGCGCCTCCTGTACGACTCGAAGGCGATCTTCGCCGACCAGCTCGACGCCGTGGAGACGGCCAGCCGCAACCGCGGCTCCGAGGCCCCCGACCTGGCTCTGCTGACCGACGGACTGCGCGCCGAGCGCGAGCAGGGGATCACGATCGACGTCGCCTACCGCTATTTCGCCACACCGCGGCGGAAGTTCATCATCGCCGACACCCCCGGCCACATCCAGTACACCCGCAACATGGTCACCGGCGCCTCGACCGCCGACGTCGCGATCATCCTCGTCGACGCCCGCCAGGGCGTCCTGGAGCAGTCGCGCCGCCACGCGTTCCTCGCCTCCCTGCTGGCCATCCCGCACATCGTGGTCTGCGTCAACAAGATGGACCTCGTCGGCTTCGACCAGGCCGTGTACGAGCGGATCCGCGGCGAGTTCGAGCAGTTCGCCGCCAAGCTCGAGGTCTCCGACCTCTCCTTCATCCCGATCAGCGCGCTCACCGGCGACAACGTGGTCACCCGCAGCGCCGAGATGGCCTGGTACAAGGGCTCCTCGCTGCTGGACACCCTGGAGAACCTGCACGTCGGCTCCGACCGCAACCTGATCGACGTCCGCCTCCCCGTGCAGTACGTCATCCGTCCGCACTCCTCACGCGACGCCGACCTGCACGACTTCCGCGGGTACGCCGGCACCGTCGCCGGTGGCGTGATGAAGCCGGGCGACGAGGTCACCGTGCTCCCCGTCGGCCGCACCTCCACGATCACCCGCCTGTGGGCGCCGGGCGGCAAGCCGCTCAGCGAGGCCGCCGCCGGTCGTGCCGTCACCGTCGAGCTCGCCGACGACATCGACATCGCCCGCGGCGACCTGATCTGCCGCCCGCAGAACCGGCCGCACGTAGGCCAGGACGTCGACGCGATGGTCTGCTGGCTCACCGACGCCTCCACCCTCGAGCCCGGTCGCCGGTACACGATCCAGCACACCACCCGTTCCACGCGCGCCACCGTCGAGCAGGTCGACTACCGCCTCGACGTCAACACGCTGCACCGCGACACGGACGTGCACGCGCTGGCCCTCAACGAGATCGGCCGCGTCACGCTGCGCACCCAGCAGCCGCTGCTCTTCGACAGCTACCGCCGCAGCCGCGAGACGGGAGCGTTCATCCTCGTCGACGAGGCCACCAACGCGACCGTCGCGGCCGGCATGATCACCGGCCCGGCGCAGCAGCACGAGAACGTCGTGTGGCACGAGGGCGCCGTCTCCCGCGAGGAGCGCCCCGCCGCCGCCCCCGGCGCCGGGATGACGGTGTGGCTGACCGGCCTGTCGGGTTCCGGCAAGTCGACCATCGCCGCCGAGGCGGAGCGACTGCTGACCGAGCAGGGTCGCGCCGCGTACCTGCTCGACGGCGACAACCTGCGCCACGGCCTCAACGCCGACCTCGGGTTCTCCGTCGCCGACCGCGCCGAGGCCGTACGCCGGGCCGGCGAGGTCGCCACCCTGCTCGCCGACGCCGGACAGGTCGCCCTCGTGGCCCTGGTCTCGCCCGACCGCGAGGCCCGCGACCGGGTCCGCGCCGCGCACGAGGCGGCCGGGCTGCGGTTCGTCGAGGTCTTCGTCGACACCTCGCTGGAGGCGTGCGAGGGCCGCGACCCCAAGGGCCTGTACGCCCGGGCGCGCGCCGGCGAGATCCGCGACTTCACCGGCATCGACGCCGCGTACGAACCGCCGATGGACCCGGAACTGCGCCTGGTCGGCGTCGGCTCCGTCGAGGCGGCCGCACGCCGGCTGGTGCAGCTGGTCGACGGTCTCGACACGCTCGACCAGCGAGGGAATGGAGGAGAGCGATGACTGACGACTGGACCCTGCCCTTCCGCGAGGCGCTCGCCGAGGCGGAGGCGCTGATCGCGGACCCGCCGTTCGAGGTGACCGAGCAGGAGCGCGCCGAGGGGTACGACTACCTCTCCGGCTGCATCCGCTCGGCCGTCCAGGCGGCGTTCTCGTACGACCTGCAGCACCCGGTGCTCATGAACGGCACCCACCAGTACGCACGCCAGGGGCTCGACAACCCCGACGCGATCTACTTCAACGCCTACCTCGACGAGGGCGGGACGTACGAGATCTCCGGCACCCGCGGCACCACCGCCGACCTCAGCTTCCAGGTCGTCGACGGCAACTACACGCCCGAGGGGAGCCCGACCACGCTGGCCGCGTTCGACGACCGCGAGCTGGACGTCGCCGAGGACGGGTCGTTCAGCTGGACCTTCGGGCCCGAGCTGGGCGCCACCAAGGGGTCGAGCGTCATCATCCGCGAGGTCTACAGCGACTGGGTGGGCGAGCGGCGCGGCACGATCCGGATCCAGCGGCTCGACACCGCCGGCGTCCCCCGTCCGCCGGTGACCCGCGAGAGCGTCACCAAGCGGTACGCGGTGGCCGCGAAGGCGGTCACGACCCGGATCCGGACGTGGTTCGAGTTCCCGAAGTGGTTCACCTACCGCGAGCCGGTCAACACGCTGACCGTCCCGCGCACCACCCCCGGCGGTCTGGCCAGCCAGTACTCGTCGCTGGGCCACTACGACCTGCGCGACGACCAGGCGCTGGTCGTGACCGTGCCGGTGTGCGCGCACGCCGGCTACCAGGCGATCCAGATCGGGTCGAAGTGGTACGTCTCCACCGACTACGAGCACCACCAGACGTCGCTGACGGCGGCGCAGTCGCAGGCGGACCCCGACGGGAAGTTCCGGTACGTCATCTCCACCCGCAACCCCGGCGTCGCGAACTGGCTCGACACCACCGACCACGCCACCGGCGTGATCATGCTGCGCTGGCAGCGCGTGGAGCAGCCGCTGACCGAGGCGGACGGGCCCGTCGTGGAGCTGGTCGAGCTCGACGACCTCGCCGACCACCTGCCGTTCCTCCCCGACAACCGCGTCACCCCCGAGCAGTACGCCGCCCGCATCGCCGACCGCCAGGTGGGCGTCGCCCGCCGGATGATCTCGTGAGGACCCCCTCGCACGAGGAACAGGAGCAAGCCATGAGCGACAACGTGATGGTGCGCGAGCGCGCCGAGGTCGGGACGTACGAGGAGATCGCCGAGGCGGCGGTCCGCTCCACCGGGCTGTCCGACTTCGGCGACGGCGCCCATGAGGAGGGCCTGCGGGTCATCGTCGAGGACCTCAACTCCGCCGAGGCCGGGCTCACCGGCCGCGGCCGGGCGTTCCAGCGGGCCGAGGTGAAGAGCGCGCTGACCGGCGTGCTGCTCACCGAGGCGGCGTTCGCGGCCCACCCCGGGCACGCGGACGTGGCGATCGAGCGGCCCGTCTTCCTGATGGGGCTGCCGCGGACGGGGACGACGATCCTGCACCGGCTGCTGCACGCCGACCCGGCCAGCCAGGGGCTGGAGATGTGGCTGACGCAGTTCCCGCAGCCGCGCCCGCCGCGGGACAGCTGGGAGGCGGACCCCCGCTACGCGGCCATGCAGCGCGCGTTCGCGGCGCACCACGCGGAGTCGCCGGAGTTCATGGGGATCCACTACATGGACGCGGCGACGGTGGAGGAGTGCTGGCGGCTGCTGCGCCAGACCGGCAAGTCCAACTCGTACGAGTCGACGGCGTACCTGCCGCGCTACACCGAGTGGCTGGCCGGGCAGGACTGGACCGACGCGTACGCCCGGCACCGCCGCAACCTGCAGCTGGTGGGCCTCAACGACCCCGACAAGCGGTGGGTGCTGAAGAACCCGTCCCACATGACGGCGCTCGACGCGCTCATGGCGGCGTACCCGGACGCGCTCGTGGTGTACACGCACCGCGACCCCGTCACCTGCATCACCTCGGCGTGCTCGCTGGCCGTGGGCGCCACCGAGGGGCACTCGGAGACGTTCGTGGGCGAGACGATCGGCCGTACGCAGCTCGACCTGTGGTCCCGCTCGTACCACGCGTTCCACGACGCCCGGGGCCGCTACGACCAGTCCCAGTTCGTCGACGTCGCGTTCGGCGACCTGGTCCGCGACCAGGTCGGCACGGTCCGGTCGGTGTACGACGCGTTCGGGCTGGACTGGACCCCCGAGGTCGAGGCGGCCGTCACCGAGATCGACCGCGAGGCCAAGCAGGGCAAGGCCGCGCCGCGGCACACGTACTCGATGGGCGACTACGGCCTCAGCGAGAGGACCGTGCTCGACGCCTTCGCGCGCTGAGCACCCACCGACGGAGGAGACGACATGACCACCACCATCGAGACGCCGCCGCGTCCGCCCGCCCCGCCGATCCTGCCCGGCAAGGTCGTCCTCGTCGCCGGCGCCGGCCCCGACCTGGGGCGCTCGCTGGCCGTACGCGCGGCGGAGGCGGGGGCCGACGTGGTCCTCGCCGCCCGGGACGGCGCCCGCCTGGACGCGATCGCCGAGGAGGTGCGGGCCACCGGGCGACGCGCCCTCGCCGTCCCCACCGACGTGACGGACGCGGCGGCCCGCCGCCACCTGGTGGCGGCCGCGGTGGAGGAGCTCGGGCGCGTCGACGTCCTGGCGTACGCGGCCTTCACCCACACGACCGCCGAGAAGCTGCTCGAGGTCGACCTGGACCTCGTACGCCGCACCACCGACGTCAACGTCCTGGCCGCCGTCGGGCTGGTCCAGGAGCTCGCCCCGACTCTCACCGCCCACGGCGGGTCGGTGGTGCTGGTGAACTCGATCGTGATCCGCAACCGGCTGTCCGGGTACGGCAGCTACCGGATGGACAAGGCGGCCCTGCTGGCCGCGGCCCGCAGCCTGTCGGTCGAGCTCGGGCCCCGGGGCGTCCGGGTGAACTCGGTGGCGCCCGGCTACATCTGGGGCGACAAGCTGCGGCGCTCCTTCGAGCGGCTCGAGGAGCGGGGCGGCAGGACGGTGGTCGAGTCGTACGGCCAGGTCGCGGCCCAGACGGACTCGCGGCGCCTGCCGACGCCGGACGAGATCGCCGACGCGGCGCTCTTCCTGGCCTCGGACCTCGCCAGCGGGGTCACCGGCCAGTGCCTCGACGTCACCTGCGGGCAGAGTCACCACTGACGGGCACGGCGGTGACGACCACGTTCCCGGTGCAGCGCCCGCTGGTTGAGCCTGTCGAAACCCCGACACCCAACCAGCGGGCGGACACACCGGTGACGAGCCTCAGCCCAGCGCGGCGACCGCGGCGTCGTAGTCGGGCTCGGTGGTGATCTCGTCGACGAGCTGGGAGTGGATGACCTGCCCGTTCTCGTCGAGGACGACGACCGAGCGCGCGAGGAGACCGGCGAGCGGGCCGTCAGTCATGGTGACGCCGAAGTCCTGGCCGAAGGCGGAGCGGAACGTCGAGCCCACCTTAGCGTTCTCGATGCCCTCGGCGCCGCAGAAGCGGGCCTGCGCGAACGGCAGGTCGGCGGAGACGTTGATGACGGTGGTGTTCTCGAGGCCGGCAGCGAGCTCGTTGAACGTGCGGACGCTGGCCGCGCACACGCCGGTGTCGACGCTCGGGAAGATGTTGAGGACCGTGCGGCCCGACAGGTCGCCGGAGGTCAACGACGAGAGGCCCTCGCCGACGAGCTCGAAGGCGGGAGCAGCGGCACCGACGGCGGGAAGGTCGCCGACGGTCTGGACGGGGTTGCCCTTGAAAGCGGTAGTAGCCATGTCGTAGTTCTAGCCGCCCAGCGGGCGTGCGGGGGAATCCACCCACCACGTGGGCACTGTCCCGCGGCCGGTGGTTGCGCCTGTCGAGACCTCAGCGCCGCACGCGCAGGGTCCGCGCCTTGCTGCTGGCGCGCTGCGTGTTGGTGTCGCCCAGGTAGACCGCGCGCACCTTCGTGGTCCGGCGCAGGGTGACGGTGCGCTGGAAGACGCCGTGCGTCACCCGCCCGGGGCGGCCGAGCTTCTTGCCGCCCGCGTACAGCTGGACGGATCCGGTCGGGAGGAAGCCGTTTGTCATGACGACCGCCCCGATGGAGAACCGGCGCTGCGTGCCCCGTACGCGCTGACCCACCAGCACCACCTTGGGCGTGGCCTTGGTCGTGGTGAGGGTGACGGCGCGGCTGCTGCGCACGGGGATCGTCCCGCGCGGCGAGTAGCGGGCCACGACCTGGTGCTCACCGGGGGCGTACCGGGCCGGGAAGGTCGCGCTCGCGACGCCGTCCGTGACGCGGGCGACGGTCGCCTCCGTGCCATCGACCTCGATCGATACATACCCGTCCGCGGCCGCACCGCCGCCGACGGTGACGTCGATGCGGACCTGCGCGCCGTACGCGGTGGTGGGTGGCGTGGTCACCTCGAGGCCGGTCACGGTGGCCGGGTGCGTCTGCTCGCCCGGGTGCAGCTCGTACAGGCCCCACACGGGGCTGGCGTTGACGAACCGGCCGGGCTGGCAGGTGATGTCGGCGCTGGCGAAGCGGGTGCCGTCCATGTGCGCGCTGACCGTGTGGGTGCCGGTGGGGACGTCGACCCACAGGACGCCGCCGTCACCCGACGTCTTCTGCTGGTTGGGGTTGGGCGTGACGGTGTCGTCGAAGTAGATGGGGTTGAGCAGAGCGCCGCCCGCGATGCCGGCGCCGGGGATCTTGTCGGCCGTCGCGCCCGCCCGGCCGTGCGGCGGGTTGGCGTAGAAGATGTCGAAGTACTCCTTGTGGGTGGGCGCGTGCTGGTCCCCGGAGGTGTCGACGACGATGCGCTTGTCGGCGCGGTACACGGTGGAGGCGACGACGCAGACGTCCTCGGTGCCGTTGTTGAGGGCGCCGTACCCGTCGTTGAGGTCGAGCGCTCCGCTGCCGCCGTCGAGGTCCTCGTACGGCCACAGGTCACCGCGGACGTTGAGCCCGAAGCCGGCGGCCAGCTGCTTCACGACCGGCTCGGCCGGCACCTGGAAGGTGACGAAGTTGAGGTCGTCCCCGCTCGTGTGGAACGTCTGGTTGTACGTGGTGTGGAACGGGATCGGCAGCGAGGGCAGCGGGCCGGACCCGTCGAGGTCGTACGAGGGGCGCGCCGCCTCGGGCACGGTCGCGAACAGCGACACGGCCGCGTCGTCGGGCACCTCGATCTCGTAGTACCCGTCCGCGTCCGCGACGACCGGCGTCACCACGCTGGCGTCCGGGGCGTTGCCGTTGATCTCCGCGTCCACCACCGCGCCCGGCAAGACGCCGCGGAACATCGACTTGGAGAACTGGAAGACATACCCACGGATCGTGACCGTGTCCCCGTCAGCCTGCGCGGCACCGCTCGGGACGGCCGCCACCGAGGCGGCGAGGGCGACGACGGCGGCTGACGCGACGCGAGTACGGAGTGACATGTGCAGACCCTTCAGATCCCCCACGGTTGTGACGGTGGTCACCGTAGCCGCCGCGCGCTCCCACTGACCCCAACTTGGGTCAGGTGACCCAACTTGGGGTCACAGGGAGACCACAGCCGGCCTCTGCGGTGGATCCGTGGCATCAGGTGGCGCGGATCCACCGCAGACGTCCGACCGCACCGCCCCTGGAGGGGCAACTCGGGACGACGAGAACACCCCCGTACGATCGACACATGGGTCCCGAGAGAGACCAAGCCGTCCGGCGAGTGGCCGTGGTCGGGGCTGGCGTGTCCGGCCTCGTGGCCGCCCGTTCCCTCCTCCAGCAGGGCGCGGAGGTGACCCTCCTCGAGGCGGCCCACCGGGTCGGCGGGCAGGTCGAGAGCCGGGAGGTCTCCGACGGCGTCTGGCTCGACCTCGGCGCGGAGTCCGTCCACCTGTCCGCACCGGGGATGGCGGAGCTGATCGAGGAGCTGGGGCTCACCGGCTCCGTGGTCAGGGCGGCACCGGGGAGCAGTCTGCTGGCGACCCGCCGCGGGTTGCGTACGTTGCCCGCCGGGGTGGGGCCGGCAGGCCCCTCGCGCCTCGCGCCCGTCCTGACCAGCCGCACCCTCACCGTCCCCCAGCTGGTGCGGGCGGGGCTCGAACCCCTCGCGTCGCGACGCACCGCGGCGCTGGCCCCCAACGCCGACATCTCCGTCGGCGACTTCGTGGCCCGGCGGTTCGGACGCGCCGTCAGCGGAACCTTCGTCGATCCCCTGCTCGGCAACCTGCACGCCGGAGACGTGGGCAGGCTGAGTCTGCGCTCGTGCGCGCCGATGCTGGTCCCGAGCGCCACCTCCGGCACCTCACTGCTGCGTCGCCGTACGCACGCCGGCGCCGCGCCACAGTTCGTCACCTGGCCACAGGGGTTGCGGGCGGTGACCGATGCCCTGGCAGCGACGCCCGGGCTGGACACCCGGACCGGCAGCCGGGTGAGCGCCATCGAGCCCACCGGGGTCGGCTACCTCGTACGGACCGCAGGTGCCGGCCCGAACGCGACCGAGGTCGATGCTGTCGTGCTGGCCGTTCCGGCCGCTGCGGCGGCGGAACTGCTCACGCTCGTGGCGCCCGCGGCCCGCGCCCCCCTCACGACCGTCGAGGCCGCTGACGTCGCCACCGTCCTGGTCGCCGTCCCGGCGAGCGCCGCCCGGCAGCACCTGCGGGGCACGGGGCTGCTCCTCGGGTCCGGCACCGGACGCCTGCTGAAGGCCGCAACCTTCGTCGGCGCCAAGTGGCCGCACCTGTCCGGCGCCCAGGACCACTGGCTGCGCCTGTCGGCGGGACGTGCCGGCGACAGGCGGATCGCCGACCTCGACGACGCCGCACTCGTCGCGCACCTGATGCGTGACCTGTGCGAGCTGACCCGGCTCGACGTCGAGCCCACCCGTTCCGTCGTACGCCGCTGGCCGGCGACGATGCCCCAGCTGACCGTGGGGCACGCCCAGCGGATCGCCGCCGCGCGTGCCGCGCTCCCTCCGGGAGTGTTCCTGGCCGGCGCCTCGTACGACGGCCTCGGCCTGGCCGCCTGCGTGCGCTCGGGTCGGGCAGCGGCCGACGCGGCCAGACAGGAGATTCCATGACCGTCCAGCGCACTGCCGTCCGCCACCTGCGTCACGACGTGGGCGAGCGTCCGATGATCACGATCTGGGAGGTGACGAGGGCCTGTGCGCTGGTGTGCCAGCACTGCCGCGCCGACGCCCAGACTCGCGCCCATCCGCGGCAGCTCACCACCGACCAGGGCAAGGCGCTGCTCGACGACATCGCGGGGTTCGGGAAGCCGTACCCGATCGTCGTCCTCACCGGGGGCGACCCGTTCGAGCGGCCCGACCTGGCCGAGCTGGTCCGCCACGGGACCTCCCTGGGACTGCACGTGGCGCTGTCGCCGTCGGTGACCCCGCGGCTCACCCCGGACGTGCTCGGCGCGCTGCGCGAGGCCGGCGCCAAGGCCGTCTCCCTCTCACTGGACGGCGCCTGCGCCGCCACGCACGACTCCTTCCGTGGCGTCCCGGGCGTGTACGACGACACCGTCAGCGCGGCGAGGTGGGTGCGAGAGGCGGGGTTCCGGCTGCAGATCAACACGACGGTGACCCGTTCGAACGCGCGCGAGCTCCCTGAGGTGCTGCGTACGGTCCTGGACCTCGAGGCGTCCCTGTGGAGCGTCTTCTTCCTCGTGCCGACCGGGCGGGGATCGTCCCTGGAGGCGTTGCGCCCCTCCGAGACGGAGGACGTCCTGAACTGGATGCACGACGTCTCCGACCTCGTGGCCGTCAAGGCGACCGAGGCACCTCACTACCGCCGGGTGGCGATCGAGCGCGCCCGCGGCGTCGCACCGGATCTCGGAGGACTGCACGCCGAGCTGAGCGCCGCCACCGAGGAGGTACGTGCTGGCCGCGTCGGCCGCGAGCGCCGGCCCCGCCCCCCGATCGACGTCAACTCGGGGCGGGGGTTCGCCTTCATCGACCATCTCGGTGACGTCTACCCGTCAGGTTTCCTGCCGATGAACTGCGGCAACGTGGTGGAGCAGAGCTTCCGCGAGATCTACACCTCCAGTCCGGTGCTGCGGTCGCTGCGCGACCCCGCCGGCTTCCACGGCCCGTGTGGCTCGTGCGAGTTCGGCGAGGTGTGCGGCGGCTCCCGGTCGCACGCGTACGCGGTCACCGGCGACCTCCTGGCCTCCGACCCGAGTTGCGTACGGGTGGCCGCGGCCCCGTGACGCGGGGCGGGACACGCGGGCGCTCCAGCGGCGGACCCTCAGGCCAGCGGAAGCTCCTCCCACCGCACGCTCATCCCCTGCTCCGGCGCGACCACCGCACCGAACAGCTCCTGCACCGAGTGATCGAGCGACTCCAGCACGTCCAGTCCCCCGGAGGAGAGGACCAGGACCAGACCGTGGGCAGACCGTTCAACGATCCGTACGGCGGCCCCGCCCTGCCAGTACTCGTCCGCGCCGCCACCCAGGCCCGAGAGCCACGCGCGGCAGCGCTGGTCGACGACGCCCTCGACCGGGTGCTCCAGCGTCACGCGCAGGGATGCGACCAACGTCAGCTCGTGGTTCTCCTCCGACCAGACCCAGGCAGGGTCGACGCGGTACGCCCGCGGGTCGCCGCTCCACCCCGGCTTCATGCAGTCAGCGTAGGCGTACCGGTCCGACTCACGATGGCGCGGAGGGCCGCCCAAGTTGGGGAGGGTGGGAGAGGTTCTTGGGGTCCAGAGACCTCTCCCAGCGACCCCAAATCGGTCCGCCCCTCTCCCGGCGACCCCAAAGTGGGTCATCTGACCCACTTTGGGGTCACCCGGAGAGACGACGCGGGAGACGACCCACACCCACCGACCGACCCCAGAAATGACTGAAGGCCCCGGATCTCTCCGGGGCCTTCTCACGTGCGCGAGGGGGGAGTTGAACCCCCACGTCCTTTCGGACACACGGACCTGAACCGTGCGCGTCTGCCTATTCCGCCACTCGCGCGTGAAGCGAGAGACAACTTATCCCATGGGGTCCGCGTCCACCAATCCGGGGCCACCGGGTGCCCGGTTTGGCCGGGGCCGCGCCGGGCACGCTGCGTACGGACCCCGCGACGCGCCGGGCCGTACGGTGTGGCCGGACCGGACGTCCGCGGCCCTCGCCCGAGCGGCCAGTACGATCGGGGGACCGGCTCGGGCGACCCTGCCGACCCCTGCCTGTGCGACCACCCCCTGTGGCCGCGCGCCCGCACCCGGACGCACGTCCACACCAACAGAGAGGAGGCGCAGAGAAGTGAGTGGACTCCAACGCTTCGAGAAGAAGTTGGAGACGATGATCTCCGGTGTCTTCGCCCGCGCCTTCCGCAGCGCCGTCCAGCCCGTGGAGATCGCCTCGGCCCTGCAGCGCGAGTGCGACAACAACTCCCAGGTGCTCAGCCGCCAGCGCCGCCTGGTCCCCAACGACTTCCACGTCGAGCTGTCCACGGCCGACCTGGACCGCATGCACGACCTCGGCCCCGCCCTCGAGCGCGATCTGGTCGACCAGCTCAAGGACCACGCCGACGCGCAGGGGTACGTCTTCACCGGCCCCGTCTCCATCGACTTCGACGCCGCCGACGACCTCACCACCGGCCGGTTCCGCATCCGCAGCCGCAACCAGGCCTCGGTGACGGACAACGACGACCGCACCCGTTCGCGCCGCCACGTCGCGCTGCTCGAGGTCAACGGCACCCTGCACCCGCTGCGCGCCCCCGGCCTGGTCATCGGCCGCGGCGCCGAGGCCGACCTGCGGATCAGCGACCCGGGCGTGAGCCGTACGCACCTCGACCTGGTGATCGAGAACGACCGCGTGTACGCCGTCGACATGGGCTCCACCAACGGGATCCTCGTCGACGGCCGCAAGGTGGAGCGCGCCGAGCTGCGCGACGGCTCCACCATCAAGATCGGGCACACCGAGATGGTGCTCCGCGTCGAGGACGAGGAGCTCCATGACTGAGCTGACCCTGTTCCTGATCCGCTTCGCCTACCTGGCGGTCCTGTGGATCTTCGTCCTCTCCGCCATCTCCGTCATCCGCTCCGACATGTTCGGCGCGCGCGTGCCCGAGGGCGACCGGGCCCCCAAGCCGACCCGCAAGGCCAACGGCAAGCCCCCGACGAAGCGCCGCGGCTCCCCGACCCACCTGATCGTGGTCGAGGGCGACAACGTGGGCGCCCGGGCCGAGCTGGCCGACGCCCCCCTGCTGATCGGACGCGGCACGGACGCCGCGATCCGCCTGGACGACGACTACGTCTCCACCCGCCACGCGCGGGTCGCGCACAGCGGCACGGACTGGTTCGTGGAGGACCTCGGCTCGACCAACGGCACCTACGTCGGTCCCAGCCGGATCACCCAGCCCACCACCATCGGCCTCGGCGTGCAGGTCCGCGTCGGCAAGACGATCCTCGAGCTGCGGAAGTAGGCCCGATGAGCCAGTTGCGTCTGCACTACGCGGCGATCTCCGACGTCGGTCGGGTCCGCAAGGAGAACCAGGACTCCGGGTACGCCGGCCCCTGGGTCCTCACGGTCTGCGACGGCGTCGGTGGGGCCGTGCGCGGTGACCTCGCCTCGAGCACCGCGGTCTCGCAGCTGCGCAAGATCGACAAGCCCGCCGACGACCTCATCGGCCAGGTGGGCGGCGCCATCCACCGCGCCGACGACCGGATCGCCGAGATGGTCGAGGACGACCCCGAGCTCAACGGCACCAGCACCACCGTCACCGTGGTCGGCTTCAACGGCTCCACGTACGGTGTGGGCCACCTCGGCGACTCGCGCGCTTACCTGCTCCGCGACGGCGAGCTGCGCCAGCTGACCCACGACCACACGTTCGTGCAGACCCTGATCGACGAGGGCCGGATCACCGAGGAGCAGGCGCGCACGCACCCGCACCGCAACCTGATCCTCAAGGCGCTCGACGGCCTGCGGCACGAGGAGCCCGACCTGTTCGAGGTCTCCGCGCAGGCGGGCGACCGCCTGATGGTCTGCTCCGACGGCGCCTGCGGCGTCCTGGACGCCTCCCGGATCGCCTCCATCCTCGGCACCGGCACCCCCGAGTACGCCGCCGTCGAGCTCGTCCGCGACAGCCTGGAGGCCGGGTCCACCGACAACGTCACCGTGGTGGTGGCCGACGTGCTCGACACCGACCCGCCCGAGGAGCTGTCCCCGCTGGTCGTGGGCGCGGCGGCGGAGATGCCGCGGCCCCCGCAGCGCGGCACCGGCACGGCGAAGCGTCGCTACAACATCCCCGCCGACCTGCCGGACGACCTGCCCGCCGACATGCACCCGATCGCGGCGGACCCGATCGACCCGGAGGCGGCGCGCTACGCCCCGCAGCCGCCACAGCGGTACGCCTGGCTGCAGCGGGGCCTGCTCACCGCCGTGTTCCTGGGCGTCGCCTGGGTGGCCGGCGCGGCCGCCTGGTCGTGGAGCCAGCAGCAGTTCTTCGTCGGCGAGCAGGACGGCCGGATGACC
>NZ_JBJEHY010000077.1:0-47624 GCF_051876515.1 Nocardioides sp.
GCGGCGCCGGTGTGGGCACCCGGATGGCATTGCGTGAGGCCGGTCTGCTGCCCGACGCCACCTCCGGTGCGGCCGTACGCGCCCCGGGTGCCCCGCCCGCCGGGCCGTACGGGCAGCAGGGCGGCGGACACCCCGGCGAGGGGCCGTACCCGTCGGCCTAGGCTGACCCGGTGAGCCAGCCCGACGTTCCCACCCCCACGCCAGACGACGAGCTCCTCGTCACCGAGACGCCCGGCGTCGTGACCGTCGTCTTCAACCGACCGCACCGCCACAACGCCTTCACCACCGCGATGTACACGCGGATGCGCGAGCTGTGCCAGGAGCTGCGCACCCGACCGGACGTCCGGGTGCTGGTGCTGCGGGGCGCGGGTGGCAAGGCGTTCGCGGCGGGCAACGAGATCAGCGACTTCCTCGAGGCCGACGCCGTGTCGTACGAGGACTGGATCCGCGAGCTGCTCGACATGCTGCTGGACCTCCCGCAGGTGACGGTCGCGGCCGTCGACGGGGTCTGCGTCGGCGGCGGCCTGGCCGTGGCCACCCACTGCGACCTGCGGATCGCGACCCCGCACTCGCGCTTCGGGTACCCGATCGCCAAGACGCTCGGCAACGCGCTGTCGGCGCCCATCGTGTACCGCTGCGCCGCGGCGTTCGGGGAGTCGGTGACCCGGCAGATGCTGCTCACCGCCCGCCTGGTCGGCGCCGACCGGGCGTACGCGGTGGGGGCACTGCTCGACGTCGTCGAGGACCTCGACGCGGCGGTGGAGGAGCTCGTCGCCGGACTGCTGCCGCTGTCCGCGACCACCCAGGCCGCCACGAAGCGCCAGCTCGGCCTGCGGGCGCGGGCCCTGGAGGCGGCGCCCGAGGGCGACGAGGAGATGCTGCACGAGGTGTACGGCGGGGCTGACTTCGCCGAGGGCGTGCGTGCGTTCCTGGGCAAGGAGAAGCCGGCCTTCACCGGTCGACTGGCCTGAGGGGGCAGGATGGGCGGATGGAGTTCCGCCACCTGAGTGACCTGTCGGACGCCGACCTCGTGGAGGCGTACGCGCCGCCGCGGCTCCCGTGGTTCCGGATGAACTTCGTCAGCACCGTCGACGGGGCCGCGCAGGGCAGCGACGGCCTCAGCGGCGGGATCAACAACGAGGCCGACAAGCGTGCGTACGACGCGCTGCGCTCCCGCGCCGACGTCGTCGTGGTCGGGGCCGGCACGGCGCGAGCCGAGGAGTACGGAGTCCCCGACGTGCCGATCGTGGTCGTCACCCGCTCCGGAGTGGTCCCCACCAAGCTGCTCGGGGCTCCCGCGGGGAGGGTGCTGCTGGCGACGGTGGCCACCTCGCCGGGGCTGGCGTCCGCGCTCGACGAGCTCGGCGAGGGCAACGTGCTCGTCTGCGGCGTGGAGCGCGTCGACCTGGGCGACCTGGTCGCACAGCTGGCGGACCGGGGCTTCGGGGAGCTCCTCTGCGAGGGCGGCCCGTCGCTGTTCGCCGACGCGCTGGCGGCCGGTGTGGTCGACGAGCTGTGCCTGTCGCTGGTGCCGCGGGTGGTCGCCGGCGAGCGCAAGCGGATCACCGACGGACCGGACGTGGACGCCACCCTCGACCTGACCCTCCTGCTCGAGCAGGACGGCACGCTGCTGGGCCGCTGGCTCGTCAATCGATGATCATTGTCCGCTGAGTGACCGCCTCCCTGGGTGTCCCGGCGGGCGTGGGTAGCCTGCGGACATGAGTGACGACGCGAAGCGCGACCTGAAGGCCCTGACCATCTCCGTCCTGGGCGGAACCGGCCCGCAGGGCCGCGGGCTGGCCCGTCGCTTCGCCGCCGCCGGCCTCACCGTGGTCATCGGCAGCCGTACCTCCGAGCGCGGCGCCGAGGCGGCCGCTGGGCTGGTCGAGTCCCTCGGCGGCGGTGCCGTCACGGGTGGCTCCAACGCCGAGGCAGCCGCGGCCGGTGACATCGTCCTCGTGGTCGTCCCGTGGGACGGCCACAAGGAGCTGCTGGTCGAGCTGAAGGACGCGCTGGCCGGCAAGATCGTCGTCGACTGCGTCAACCCGCTCGGCTTCGACAAGCAGGGTGCGTACGCGCTCGACGTCGAGGAGGGCTCGGCCACCCAGCAGGCGGCCGCCGTGCTCACCGGGTCGACCGTGGTCGGCGCCTTCCACAACGTCTCCGCAGTCCTGCTGGAGGACCCCGAGGTCGCCAGCATCGACACCGACGTCTTCGTCCTCGGCGACGAGCGCGAGGCGACCGACCTGGTCCAGGAGCTCGCCTCCGTCGTCCCCGGCATGCGCGGCGTGTACGGCGGCCGTCGCCGCAACGCCCACCAGGTGGAGGCGCTCACCGCCAACCTGATCTCCGTCAACCGCCGGTACAAGGCGCACGCCGGGGTCCGCGTCACCGACGTCTGAGTCGTACGCCTGCTCCACCTGCTCCACCGCGTCCCCGAGGGCCGGTCGTCCGCTGGACGGCCGGCCCTCGGCGTACCCGGCCCCGCTGCCGCGCCGATCCCCAGTAACGCGCAGTTATGGGTACCGAACGTGCTCAGTTGACGGTCCTCAGTACGGATAACTGCGCGTTGCTGGAGGAGGCCGGGGCTGGGGGCAGGGCCAGTGCCCTGTGGCCCACGGCACCCTGTCCCGGGGCCCGAAAGCCGCGATGAGGCACCCGTTTGGCCGCTGGGCCACAATGGCCGGGTGACGTCACGTCCTCACCCCGGCAGCGCCACGCTCTTCGAGCGTGCTCAGGCAGTGACCCCCGGTGGAGTGAACTCCCCGGTGCGAGCGTTCAACGCGGTGGGAGGGACGCCCCGGTTCATCCGTTCCGCGCAGGGCGCCTGGCTCACCGACGTGGACGGCAACGAGTACGTCGACCTGATCTGCTCGTGGGGCCCGATGCTGCTCGGCCACGCGCACCCCGAGGTGCTCGCGGAGGTCTCCGCGGCCGTCGCGCGCGGCACGTCGTACGGCACCCCGACCGAGCCGGAGGTGCTGCTCGCCGAGGAGATCGTCGCGCGCACGCCCGCCGAGAAGGTCCGCTTCGTCTCCTCGGGCACCGAGGCCACGATGTCCGCGATCCGTCTGGCGCGCGGCTTCACCGGCCGCGACGTCGTGGTGAAGTTCGCCGGCTGCTACCACGGTCACGTCGACGCGCTGCTCGCCTCCGCCGGCTCCGGTCTGGCCACGCTCTCCGTGCCCGGCACGCCCGGCGTCCCCGCCTCCGCGGCGGCCGAGACGATCGTGCTGCCGTACAACGACCGCGCCGCCGTCACCGCCGCCTTCGAGAAGCACGGCGACCGGATCGCCTGCCTGATCACCGAGGCCACGCCCGGCAACATGGGCGTCGTCCCGCCGCAGCCCGGCTTCAACGCCTTCCTGTCCGAGACCTGCCGCAAGCACGGCGCCCTGTTCATCTCCGACGAGGTGATGACCGGGTTCCGCGCCACGAAGCAGGGCGGGTACGGCCTCGACGGCGCCACCGAGGGGTGGACGCCCGACCTGATGACGTTCGGCAAGGTCATGGGCGGCGGGTTCCCGGCGGCCGCGTTCGGCGGTCGCGCCGACGTCATGGGCCGCCTCGCCCCCGAGGGCCCGGTCTACCAGGCCGGCACCCTGTCGGGGAACCCGGTCGCCACCACCGCCGGCCTCGCCACCCTGCGCCGCGCCACCGACGAGGTGTACGCCCACCTCGACGCCACCGCGACCACGATCGCCGACGCCGCCACCGCCGCCCTGTCCGACGCGGGCGTCCCGCACGCCGTCCAGCGCGCCGGCACCATGTTCTCGGTCTTCTTCCGCGAGGGCGTCGTCAACAACTTCGCCGAGGCCGACCAGCAGGACACCGCTGCGTACGCCGCGTTCTTCCACTCCATGCTCGACGCCGGGGTCTACCTCCCGCCGTCGGCGTACGAGGTGTGGTTCGTCTCCGCGGCCCACGACGACCGGGCCGTGCAGACGGTCCTCGACGCCCTACCCGCCGCGGCCCGCGCCGCCGCGGCGGCCACCGCTGAGGAGACCTCATGAGCGACCAGACGATCGTCCACCTGCTGCGCCACGGCGAGGTCCACAACCCCGACGGCGTGCTGTACGGCCGCCGCGACGGCTACCACCTCTCCACCCTGGGGCGGACGATGGCGCAGCGCGTCGCCGACACCATCGGCGACCGCGACATCGTCCACATGCGCACCTCGCCGCTCGAGCGCGCCCAGGAGACCGCTGCGCCGCTTGCCGCCGTGCTCGGTCTGGAGCCGGTGCTCGACCCGCGCGTCATCGAGTCCACCAACAAGTTCGAGGGCGTCTCCTTCAAGGAGGGTGCGATGGCGATCGTCAAGCGCCCCGCCCTGTGGCGCCACATGTACAACCCGCTCAAGCCGTCCTGGGGCGAGCCGTACACCGAGGTCGTGGCCCGCATGATGGCCGCCGTCCACGACGCCCGTGACGCCGCCCGCGGCCACGAGGCCGTGGTGGTCTCCCACCAGCTGCCGATCTGGTCGACCCGGCTGGCCGCGGAGAAGCGCTCCTTCCTGCACCACCCCAAGAGCCGCCAGTGCACCCTGTGCTCGCTGACCTCGCTCGTCTTCGAGGGCGACCGGCTGACCCAGGTGCGCTACTCCGAGCCGGCCGGCGACCTGATCCCGGTGGCCGACCGCAAGGCTGCCTTCTCGTCCGGTGGCAGCGACCCCGCCGACGGCCCCGCCCCGGAGGCCGGCCGGTGAGGCGAGGGCTGCTGGTCGGGACGCTCCTGGCCGCACTGACGCTGTCGGCGTGCGGCGGCGTCGGCGACACCGGGTCGCAGAACTACATCTCCGGCGAGGGCACGGTCACGTCCGTCGACGAGGCCGACCGTACGGACGCCATCGAGCTCACCGGCGACGGGCTGGACGGCGAGGCGATCGACGTCGCCGACTGGCGCGGCCAGGTGGTCGTGGTCAACGTGTGGGGCGCCTGGTGCCCGCCGTGCCGTGCGGAGCAGGACGAGCTGGTCGAGGCCGCCGTCGAGACCGAGGGCACCGCCCAGTTCGTGGGCGTCAACATCCGTGACCTGGCCGTGGAGAACTCGCGGGCGTTCGTGCGCAACTACGAGGTCCCGTACCCCTCGATCTACTCCCCGGACTCCAAGGCGCTGCTGGCCTTCTCCGGCACGCTCACGCCGTACAGCATCCCCTCGACGGTGATCCTGGACGGCGAGGGGCGCGTGGCCGCCACGATCATGGGATCGGTGCCGTCGGTGCTGACGCTGACCGAGCTGATCAAGGACGTCGCGGACGAGACCGGCAAGGACGGTGCCAAGGACGGCCAGAAGGACGGCGCCAAGGGTGCCGCCGCGACCGGCCGCGACGGGACGAAGTCGACCCGTGGGTGACTGGTTCGTCGAGCAGGCCAGCTCGGGCACGATGCTGCTGGCCGTACCGGTGGCGCTGCTGGCGGGCCTGGTCTCCTTCTTCAGCCCCTGCGTGATCCCGCTGCTGCCCGGCTACCTCTCGTACGCCACCGGCCTGTCGGGCGCGGACCTCGAGGACGCCCGCCGGGGCCGGATGCTGCTCGGCTCCGTCCTGTTCGTGCTCGGCTTCTCGGTCGTGTTCATCTCGATGGGCGCCCTCTTCGGCTCCATCGGGTACGTCCTCTTCGAGCACCAGCGGACCATCACGGTCGTCCTCGGCGCCCTGACCATCGTCATGGGACTGGCGTTCATGGGGCTGGTGCCGGGGCTCCAGCGCGACTGGCGCATCCACAAGGTGCCCGCCGTCGGGCTGGCCGCCGCGCCTCTGCTGGGCGTGCTGTTCGGCCTCGGTTGGGCCCCCTGCGTGGGCCCGACGCTGGCCGCGATCAGCGCGCTGGCGCTCAACGAGGGCACCGTCGGCCGCGGTGCGGTGCTGTCCGGCGTGTACGCGCTCGGGCTGGGGCTCCCGTTCATCGTGGCGGGGCTGGCGTACAAGAAGGCGCTCGGGATGTTCGCCTTCGTCCGGCGTCACCAGCAGTGGGTGATGCGTCTGGGCGGGGCGATGCTGGTGGTGGTCGGCGTGCTGCTGGTCTCCGGCTGGTGGGACCACATGGTCCAGTGGATCCAGTACGAGCTGCAGACTGATTTCGAGGTGATGATCTGATGAGCGACCGCCAGGCGACGCCGCTTCCCGGCGAGCTGACGGCCCGCGAGTTCCTGCGCTGGTGCTGGCGACAGCTCACCTCGATGCGCACGGCCCTGCTGCTCCTGCTGCTGCTCGCCCTGGGCGCGATCCCCGGCTCGATCGTGCCGCAGGACAACATCGACTCGGTCGCGGTCTCGCAGTGGAAGGACGAGCACCCCAAGCTGACCCCGGTGTGGGAGAAGCTGCACCTCTTCTCCGTGTACGACTCCCCGTGGTTCTCCGCGATCTACCTGCTCCTGATGGTCTCGCTGGTCGGCTGCATCCTGCCGCGCCTGGCTGTCTACTGGCGCGCGCTGAGGGCCCGTCCGCCGAAGGCGCCGCGCAACCTCTCGCGGCTGCCCGAGTCCTCCTCGTTCACCACCGACGCCTCCGTCGAGGAGGTCGTGGCGAACGCACGCAAGGTCCTGCGCAAGCGCCGTTTCCGCGTCGAGACCGACGACGAGTCCGTCTCGGGTGAGCGCGGCTACCTGCGCGAGGCCGGCAACCTGCTCTTCCACCTGTCGCTGCTGATCGTCCTGGTCGGCTTCGCCATCGGCTCCCTGTACGGCTACAAGGGCGGCGCGATCATCGTCGTCGACCAGGAGAACGGCGGCGGCTTCGCCAACGACGTCCGCTCCTACGACGAGTTCAAGCCGGGCTCGCTGTTCGACCCGGCCGTCATGGAGCCGTTCTCGTTCACGATCGACGACTTCGACGTGAAGTGGCTGCTCGGCGGCCCGCGTTCGGGCATGGCGCAGAAGTTCGTGTCGTCGCTGACGTACACGACCGAGCCGGGCGGCGAGGAGAAGAAGTACGACCTCAAGGTCAACCACCCGCTCTCCATCGGCGGCACCGACGTCTTCCTGATCGGCCACGGGTACGCGCCGGTGATCGAGATCCGCGACGGCAACGGCGACATCGCGTACACGGGCCCGACGCCGTTCCTGCCGACCGACGGCACGTTCCGCTCGTTCGGCGTGGTCAAGGCGGCCGACGCCAAGCCGAAGCAGATCGGTCTGAGCGGCGAGCTGTACCCGACGTTCCGCATGACCGACGCCGGTCCCACCTCGGAGTTCGGTGCCCCGGGCGACCCGCTGATCTCGATGGTCGTCTACACCGGTGACCTGGGGCTCGACGACGGGTCCCCGCAGTCGGTGTACACGCTCGACACGGAGTCGGCGACGCCGGTGGAGAGCGAGGACGGCTCGCAGCAGTTCCGCGTCGACCTGCGCCCCGGCGAGAAGGCGGAGCTGCCCGACGGGCTCGGCACGGTCGAGTTCAAGTCGTTGCAGCGCTGGAACAAGCTGCAGATCAGCCGTACGCCCGGCAAGTTCATCGCGCTGACCGGCGTCGTGCTGGCCCTCATCGGCCTGTGCGGTTCGCTGTTCATCCGGCCGCGCCGCACCTGGGTCCGGGCCCGGAGCAAGGACGGCATGACCGTGGTCGAGGTGGGTTCCCTCGACCGATCCAGCGGGGGAGACCCCGAACGCGGTGCCGCCGAGTTGGCGAGCATCGTGGAAGCACTCGGCGGCCCGGCCGCCGGAACTGATTCGGCTGCGGCCGAGGAGGAGTCGTCGTGACCGACACAGCGTGGAGCAACCTGAGCGACCAGGCACTGGCCGCTGCGGGGGTCGTCTACGGGCTGGCCCTGCTGACGTACCTGTTCGAGTGGGCGTTCCTGCGCAAGCGGGAGACCACCGAGGCCAAGGTGGGCGCCACGGTGGCCACCGGCGGCGCGGGTGGCGACGCCGGGGCGGCGGTCGCGGTCGCTGAGCCGGAGGAGTCGACCAAGGCGGAGTTCGCCGGGCGGCTGGCGATCCTGCTGACCGTGGTGGGTGTGCTGATCCACGGGCTGTCGGTGGTGGGGCGCGGCATGGCCGCCGACCCCAACCGGGTGCCGTGGAGCAACATGTACGAGTTCACGCTCACGGGCACCTTCATGGTCGTCCTGCTGTACGTGCTCAGCGTGGTCAAGCTCAAGCTGTACTGGATGGGCCCCTGGGTGGTCGGGTTCGCGCTCTCGGCGCTGACCGCCGACGTGGTCTGGTTGTACGAGGAGGTCGTGCCGCTCGGCGAGGCCCTGCAGTCGCCGTGGCTGGTGATCCACGTGGTGTCGGCGATCATCGCGACCGCCGCCTTCACCCTCGGCGGCATCGCCTCGATCCTGTACCTGTTCAAGGAGCGCTCGACCAAGGAGACCGGCTACCTGGCGCGGATCCCGTCGCTGGTCGGCCTCGACCGCATCTCGTACCGGATGCACGCCTTCGCGTTCCCGGTGTGGACGTTCGCGGTGCTCATCACGGGCCCGATCTGGGCGCACCAGGCGTGGTCGTCGTACTGGAGCTGGGACCCCAAGGAGGTGTGGGCGTTCATCACCTGGGTCGTCTACGCCGCGTACCTGCACGCCCGTGCGACCGCCGGCTGGAAGGGGCGCCACGCGGCGTACCTGGCGATCGTCGGCCTGCTGACCCTGTGGTTCAACTTCATCGGGATCAACTTCTTCTCCACCTCCAGCCAGCACTCGTACGCAGGCGGGGCCGAGGTCGTCGTCGGCGAGCTCGTCCCGGGCACCGCCGCGGTGGCCGGTGGCTCACCGAGCTGACCGGGCCACCCGCGAGACAGGCTCCTGCAGCGAGGGTTGACCCGGTCGGGTCAGCCCTCGCTGTCGTCGTGGGGGTGCGGCCGCTTGCGGTCGATGTCGCGCAGGAAGTCGACGTCGTCGTCGGGGGCGATGGTGCGCGGGTTCTGCTTGGTCGCCCGGCTCACGCCGCCACGCTCCAGCAGACGCAGGAGCAGGTAGACCGTGACGGTGACCACGACGATCACCAGGAGAACCTTCAGCATTCTTCCAATGTAGACGGCGCCGCCTAGGCTGGAGGCGTGAAGGAGTTCGCTGTCTACACCGCCCTGCGCCTGATCCTCTTCCTCGCCACGTTCGGTCTCGTGGCCGGGGTGTGGATGCTGGTCGCCGACGAGATCAACGTCTTCCTGGCGCTGATCATCGCCCTGCTGATCTCGGGCATCGCGTCGTTCTTCATGCTGAACCGTCAGCGGTCCGCCTTCGCGACCCGCGTCGAGGAGCGCGCCGAGCGCGTCAGCTCGGCCTTCGAGGAGCACAAGGCCCGCGAGGACGCCGAGGCCGCCGCAGCCGAGGGCGCGGACGGTACGGCTCCCGAGGGCGACCAGAAGGCCTGACCGGCCCGCATCCGCGGTGGGTGCGGGCGTCATGCGTACGCGCGCTGGGGGTGCCCTGCGTCATGCGGACCCGCACGTATAGGTGCCAGTTCGGATGACGCAGGCAGGCCTCGCGCTCCTTTGGGATGACGCGCGCCGGCCTCGCACCCATTCGGATGACGCACGCGGGCGCGCGCAGCGCTCCGTATGACGCGAGCGGCCCCTCAGAGCGCGGCGACCACGAACAGCGGCACCGAGACGAGGACCGACCACGCGACCTCGGACATCCCGGTCCGGGCCAGCACGGGGATGAGTCCCGCGCCGCTGGCCCCGGTGGCGACGAGCCGCACGAGCGGACCGGCGACGGCCAGGAAGCCCAGCCCGAGCAGCGCCCACCAGGTGGTGGCCGCCGCGACGGCGACGACGGCGGCCGCGGCAGCGCCCACCAGCAGGGCGTACAGGGCACGCGTGCGCGAGTCACCCAGGCGTACGGCCAGGGTGTTCTTGCCGGCCACGGTGTCGGTCGGGATGTCGCGCAGGTTGTTGGCCACGAGGATCGCGCACGCGAGGGCGCCGATGCCGACGGCGGCGTAGAGCGCGGGCAGCTCGAGGGTGCGGGTCTGGACGAACGTCGTGCCCATCACCGCGACGAGCCCGAAGAAGACGAAGACCATGACCTCGCCGAGGCCGAGGTAGCCGTACGGGTTCTTGCCGCCGGTGTACTTCCACGCCGCGACCACGCACACGAGTCCGACGAGGACGAGCCACCACGCGGTCGCCGCGGCCAGGACGAGTCCGGCGACACCGGCGACGCCGAACGCCGCGAACGCCGCAGCCTTGACCGCCCCGGGCGACGCGGCCCCCGACCCGACCAGGCGCATCGGGCCGACCCGGTCCTCGTCGGTGCCGCGGATGCCGTCGGAGTAGTCGTTGGCGTAGTTGACGCCGACCTGCAGGGCCAGGCTGACCACGAGCGCCAGCAGCGCCCGCCACCACATGCCGCCCCACGTCCAGTCGTCGTCGACCCAGGACGCGACGGCCGTACCCACCAGGACCGGCGCCACCGCGGCGGGCAGCGTACGGGGGCGGGAACCGGCGATCCAGTCAGCAGCAGAGGTCACCGGCCGATTCTGCCAGCCGTGGTCCGCCTCCCCGGCGCTCGCCCCGCCGACCACGGCCCTGCCCGCCCCAGCGGCCGCTCCCTACCCCGCCACTGACCTCCGCGCCCTTCTCCTAGTAACGCGCAGTTATCCGTACGACAGACAGCCCATTGGATGCACCTCGTACGGATAACTGCGCGTTACAACGGGCGGGGCTGGCAGGAGAGAGCGGAGCCGAGGACAACGGGCGGGGCTGGCAGGAGGAGGGCGGGGCCGAGGACAACGGGCGGGGCAGGCAGTAGGAGAGGGGAGCCGAGGAGAGCGGGATGGGGCGCGCGGCGCCTCAGGTGTGCGGGTCGAGCCCGTGCCGCTCGAGGAAGCGGGCGCCCATCCGGGTCGTGCGGTGCAGGCCGACGGTCGCGACCACCACGATCAGCGCGATCACCAGCCAGCCCTGCGAGCCCCAGCTCAGCGCCAGGAACGTGTACAGCGCCGGCGCCCAGACGCGTCCCAGCGTGCCGCCGAGCTCGGCCGCACCCTGGTACGACCCGCGCTGGCGCGGGTCCATCAGCTCGGCCTCGATCGACCAGCTCGCCGCCGACAGGAACAGCTCGGCGCCGGTCAGCACGACGTGCGCGAGCAGCATGACCGCCACCGTCACCCAGCCGATCGTCTCGTGGGTGAGCATCGTGATGACGCAGGAGGCGACGAAGAAGGTGGCGGAGATCCGCAGTGCCCGCAGCGCCGTGGTCAGGTCCTTCACCCCGCGCGCGGCGGCCATCGGCAGGAAGATGCACATCACCGTGTTGGTGCCGAACAGCAGCGCCAGGATCGTCCGCGGCGCGTCGGTGGCCTCCACCAGCCACAGCGGGATCACGACGTTGAGGACGACCTGGTTGGTCCACAGCACGCCCACGAAGAACGTCGACAGCATCCAGCCGGGGTTGCGCAGCGGGGTCGGCTGGATCTTGACCGCCCGCTCCTCCTTGGTGCGCTTCACGTCGTGGCTGGCGTCGGGCAGCCGCACGATCGACAGCGCGTTGACCACGAAGACGGCCGCGGTGAACCACGGCACCATCCGCAGCACGTCGTTGGAGTCGAAGGCCAGCGCCACCGCGCCCAGCAGCGACCCGAGGGTGAAGCCGACGTTGAGGGCGGAGTACATGTACGCCCGCGACTTCACGCGCTCGTCCAGCGGCAGCACGTCGATCGTGTACGCCCCGTGCGCCGCCCCGCCGAGCGCGCCGGCGACCTCCATGGCCACGGCCATCGCGACGTACCCGGTGAAGTTGTCGATGAACGGCCACAGCGAGAACAGGCTGGCCTGGCACAGGGCGCTGGCCGCCCACATCCGCTTGGGTCCGAACCGGTCGACCAGCTTGCCCATCGGGACGGCGGCGATGAACGCCGCGATGCCGGCGATGGTGAGACCGAGTCCGACCTCGGCGGCGCGCAGCCCCACGATCTGCGTGAAGAAGACCGCCGAACCGGTCATGAAGGTGCCCTCGCCGGTGGCGAAGAGCAGCGACTGCAGCGAGAGGCGGCCGGCGAGCTGGGACGGGGGCTTGGCCTTGCGGGCCGCGGTTTTCAACATCGCCCACCAACTTTTCAGCAGGGGGAGAGGTCGGCGCAAATCATTTCTCCGGATCGATGGCCGGAGAACGGATCTTGCGTGCGGCCGGGGTGTGCGCCGCAGCGACGGGGGACACCGCTAGCGTGCAGGGGTGAGCTTCCTCGTCCCCGCCGCGGACCCGGCCGTCGCCGTGGGCGACCTCCGGGCGTGGCTGGACGCCGACGACCCGCGGCCGCTGCTCATCGAGACCTCCGGCTCGAGCGGCCAGCCCAAGCGGGTGGTGCTCTCCCGTACGGCCGTGCTTGCCTCCGTCCGTGCCTCGGCGGCCCGGCTGGGCGCCAGCGGCCGGTGGTTGCTCGCGCTGCCCGCCGCGTACGTCGCCGGGGTGCAGGTCGTCGTCCGCTCGCTGGACGCCGGGCACGACCCCGTCCACGTCACCGACGGGTTCGCCGACGCCGTGGGCCGGGCGCGTACGACCGGCGACCCGGACGTGCACCTGTTCACCTCGCTGGTCCCGACCCAGCTGCACCGCCTCCTCGACGACCCCGCCGAGACCGCCGCCCTGGCCAGCCTGCACACGGTGCTCCTCGGTGGCGGCCCGATCGACCCGGCGCTGCGCCGCCGCGGCGAGGAGGCCGGCGTCCACGTCGTGGCCACGTACGGCGCGTCGGAGACCGCCGGCGGCTGTGTCTACGACGGCGTCCCCCTCGACGGGGTCGCGCTCGCCCTCGACGCCACCGGACGGATCCGGATCGGCGGCCCCACCCTCTTCGACGGGTACGACGGCGACCCCGACCTGACCGCGCAGACCCTCGTCGACGGCTGGTACCTCACCGCCGACGCCGGCCGCCTCGACGAGGACGGCCGTCTCGCGGTTCTTGGGCGCCTCGACGACGTCGTGGTCAGCGGGGGAGTGAACGTGCCCCTGCCCGCCGTCGCCGCCCGCCTGCGCGAGCACCCCGGCGTGGACTGGGTCGAGGTGCTCGGCGTCGACGACGAGGAGTGGGGGCAGCGCGTCGTCGCGTACGTCACCGGCCACCTCGACCTGGACGCCGCCCGCGACTGGGTGGGGGCGGTGCTCCCCCGCTCGTGGGCGCCGCGACAGGTGGTCGAGCTGGCCGAGATGCCGCTGCTGGGCAACGGCAAGGTCGACCGGGTCGCCCTGCGTGCCCTGCTCGCACCGTGAGTACGGGAGGATGACCCCGTGCACGTCTACTCCGTCCCGCTGAGGACCCGGTTCCGCGGGATCACCGTCCGCGAGGGGGTCCTGTTCGAGACCCCGTCCGGCTGGGGGGAGTGGAGCCCCTTCCTCGAGTACGACGCCCGCGTCAGCGCACCCTGGCTGCGCTGCGCCGAGGAGGCCGCCGCCGGCGACTGGCCGGCCCCGGTGCGCGACACCGTCCCGGTCAACGTGACCGTGCCCGCCACCGACCCCGAGCGCGCCCACGCGATCGTGCGGGCCGGCGGGTGCCGTACGGCGAAGATCAAGGTCGCCGAGCCGGGGCAGAGCCTCGCCGACGACGTGGCCCGCGTGGAGGCCGTCCGCGACGCGATGGGCGCCGACGGGATCATCCGCGTCGACGTCAACGGTGGCTGGGACGTCGACACCGCCGTCACCTCGATCCGCACCCTCGACGTCGCCGCCGGCGGCCTGGAGTACGTCGAGCAGCCGACCGCGACGGTCGAGGAGCTGGCCGCCGTACGCCGCCGCGTCGACGTCCCGATCGCGGCCGACGAGTCGATCCGGCGCGCCGAGGACCCGTACCGGGTGCGTGACCTGGAGGCCGCCGACATCGCCGTCCTCAAGGTGCAGCCGCTGGGCGGCGTCCGCGCCTGCCTGCGGATCGCCGAGGAGATCGGCCTGCCCGTCGTCGTCTCCAGCGCGCTGGAGACCAGCGTCGGCATCGCCGCCGGGGTCGCCCTGGCCGCCGCCCTGCCCGAGCTGCCGCACGCGTGCGGCCTGGCCACCGTCCAGCTGCTCACCGACGACGTGGTGGGCGCACCGCTGCTGCCCGTCGACGGCGAGCTGCCCGTGGTGGCCCCGAGGGTCGACGCGGACGCCCTCGCCCGGCTGGCGGCGCCCGCCGACCGGGTCGCCCACTGGGAGCGTCGTCTGGCCGAGGTCCGCGAGGTGCTCGGATGAGCGCCACCGAGCTGGCCCGCGCCCTGCTCACCCGGCTGCTCGCTGGCGGGGTGCGCGAGTACGTCCTCGCGCCCGGGTCGCGCAACGCGCCGCTCGCCTTCGCGCTGGCCGACGCCGCCGACGCGGGTCTGCTGCGCCTGCACACCCGGATCGACGAACGCACCGCCGGTTTCCTCGCGCTGGGACTGACCAAGGTCGGGCGCCGGGCCGCGGTCGTGTGCACCTCGGGCACCGCCGTGGCCAACCTGCACCCGGCGGCCCTGGAGAGCGCGCACAGCGGCGTGCCCACCGTCTTCCTGACCGCCGACCGCCCCGCCTCGTTGCGCGGCACGGGGGCGTCGCAGACCACCGACCAGACCGGGGTGTTCGGCGAGCTCGTCCAGTTCCACGACGTCGGCGAGCCCGGCGACGTCAGTGCAGCCGGGGCGGCCGTGGTGGCGGGCGCGGTGCAGCTGCGGCCGGTCCACCTCAACGTCCAGTTCTCCGGACTCCTGGTCCCCGAGGACCGCTGGCAGCCCGCGCCGGTGCCCGTCGTGGCTGTCGAACCGCCGCCCGCACCGACGCCGTACGAGCTCCCGTCCGGGCCGCGGACCGTCGTGGTCGCCGGCGACGACGCCGGCTCCTGGTCACGGGTGCTGGCCGAGCGCGCCGGGTGGCCGCTGCTCGCCGAGCCCACGTCGGCGGCCCGTCGCGGGGACCACGCGGTCCGGACGTACCGGCTGCTGCTGGAGACGGAGCTCGGCGCCGCCGTCGAGCGGGTGGTGCTCGCCGGCCACCCCACCCTGTCGCGCCCGGTGAGCGCCCTGCTCGAGCGCGCCGACGTCGAGGTCGTCTCCGTGCCCCCGCGCGGCTGCTGGCCCACCCGCCCGTTCCCGGTCGCCCGCGAGGAGGCGGCCCTGGCCGCGCCGGCGGACGGACCGAGCGCTGCCGACGAGGAGTGGCTCGCCGTCTGGCGCTCCGCGGACCGTACGCTCGGCCGCCAGATCGACCGGCTGCTCGCCAGCGAGCCCGACCTGACCCCGCACGAGGTCGCGCGGACGGTCGGCGCCGCCGTGCCCGAGGGCGGGCTGCTGTGGGTCGGCGCCTCCAACCCCATCCGCGACCTCGACCTGATGATGGCGCCCACCTCGGTCGGTGCGCGCCGCAAGGTCGTCGCCAACCGGGGTCTCGCCGGCATCGACGGCACCCTCTCCTCCGCCGTGGGCGCCGCGCTCGGGCGGCCCGGGCCGCAGGCGTACGCCCTGGTCGGGGACGTCACGTTCGTGCACGACCTCACCGGCCTGGTCACCGGCACCGACCAGGAACGCCCCGACCTCACCGTGGTCGTCGTCAACGACGACGGCGGCTCCATCTTCACCACCCTCGAGCAGGGGGCCCCGCAGTACGCCGACCGTTACGACCGGCTCTTCGGCACGCCGCACGGCGTCGACCTGGCGAGCGCCTGCGCAGCCGTACGGATCCCGCACCTGCGGGTGCACAGCCTCCCCGAGCTGGAGCAGGCCCTGGCCAGCCCCAACGGCGGCCTCGAGGTCGTCGAGGTGGTCGTACGCCGCGACAACCGCCGCGACCTCGACGCGCGCCTGCGCGCCCTGGCCTCCGACCTCGGCTGAGGCGTACGCGCGTCGGAGTTCGTCACGTCTGGTCGGACTCGCCCACCTTTGGTCGGAGTTCCCCACAACACGACGAAGTCCCCGCCTTGGCGGGGAAACCGACACGTTGTGGGTGTTGCAACCCCCACAACATGACGAAGTCCCCGCCAAGGCGGGGACTTCGCCAACAACACCAGCCTCAGGAGACTCAGCCCTGCGGCGTCTCCCAGACCCGGATCCAGTCGACGTAGTTGTGCTGGGGCAGCTTCGCGTCACCCGACAGGTGCAGGCCGTAGTCCGAGCTGAGCAGGCTCAGGATCGGGAACTGGCGCACGCCGGAGACGAACTTGGAGGTCCGCCAGGTCTCGCGACCGTCGATGCGGAAGACGTACTCCTTGGGCGTCCACTGCACGGAGAACACGTGGTAGTTCTTCGACCAGCTGTCCTTCTTGTTGGCCAGGAAGCGGTTGTGCTTGGGGATCCAGCCGATGGTGCCGCTGGCGCCGGCCTTGCCCTTGTCGGTGCCGAGCTTGTCGGCGGTGCCGTGCGAGTAGACCCACGAGGTCATGCCGTCGCCGTCGCCGAAGTACTCCATGATGTCGATCTCGGTGCCGGCCAGGGCGGCGGTGTCGGCGACCGTGTACGTCTCGGGCTGCAGCCAGAACGCGCTGTGCGGGCCGCGGTCCTTCTGCAGCTTGATGCGGGCGGCGGCGTAGCCGTACTTGAAGCCGAAGGCGCCCTGGGTGCCGACGTGACCGTTGAGGCGGTACGCGAACTGGCCGGTCGGCTTGCCGTCCTTCATGCCCGTGCAGGTCTTGGTGCCCTCGTCGGGGTTCTTCATCACCGACAGGCGCAGCGTGCCGCCGGTGACCTTGGTGGCGCGGGGGTCGCCCTTGGAGCAGGCGCGCTTGCTCTGCGGGTAGTAGTCCTGGCCGCGGTGGTTCCAGGTGGAGCCCAGGGTGGAGCCGCCGAACTCGTCGCTCCACGTCGGCGAGAGCCAACGGTCGACCTTGACCGAGCCGCTGGTGGCCGGCTTGGCGTTCTTGTACTTGGCCGCGACGACGCGGTACGAGGCGCCCTTCTTGGCGGTCCCGTTGAGCTCGTACGAGCCGTTGGCCTTGGTCTTGCCCTTGGCCAGCGCGACCCACTTGCGACCGTCCTTGCGCTGGAGCGTCACGGGGCGGCCGGTCTTCTTGGGCGTCACGACGCCGGTGAAGACGGACTTGGCGCTCTTGGCCGCCGCCGCCGCGGAGCCCTGCTGGGCCATCTGCGGGTGCGCGACCAGCGACACCTTGCTCTTCACCAGAGCCTGCGTCGGCGTCGACAGTGAGGTGGGGGCGGTCTCGTCAGCCTGGCTCTGCGCGGTCCCGAGGAGGAACGACGCCGGGAGCGTGAGGGCTGCGAGACCGACGGCAAGCGTGCGGCGAACGGGCATGGTTGACTCTCGATTCGGTACGAGGGGTGGGACGCACAACCGGGTGGTGCTGCCCGTGGGGGTCTACGGCGCGACCAAATGTAGGGGCCCGGTCGGAGAGTTCGCTGGCGAACGGCCAGATCCGTTCCGGGCGCGCTCCGGTACGCCCCTGCCGCCCCCGCCGGGGATGTCCTAGGCTCGCCGACATGCGCATCACGAAGTTCGGTCACGCCTGCGTCCGCATCGAGCAGCGCAGCACCGCGCTGGTCCTGGACCCCGGCAACTTCACCGACCGCGAGGCCGTGGACGGCGCCACCGCCGTCCTCATCACGCACGCGCACCCCGACCACCTGTGGGCGGAGAACCTGCGCGCCACCGACGCCCCGATCTGGACGATCCAGGAGGTCGCCGACGCGATCGCCGCCGACGCTCCCGACCTGAGCGAGCGGGTGACCGTGGTGCGCCCGGGCGACGAGTTCGACGCAGGCTTCGCCGTCCGTACGGTGGGGGAGCTGCACGCGGTGATCCACCCCGAGATGCAGCGCTTCCACAACTCCGGCTACCTCGTCGACGTCGACGGCAGCAAGGTCTTCCACCCCGGCGACGCGCTCACCGGGCCGGGCGAGGCGATCGACCTGCTGCTGCTCCCGGTCAGCGCCCCGTGGCTCAAGATCTCCGAGTGCGTCAACTTCGCCCGCGACGTCGCGGCGACCCGCAACCTCGCCATCCACGACGCCATCTACTCCGAGGCCGGCCTCACGGTGGCGGACCGGATGCTCAACACCTTCCTGCCGGGCGCCGGGCTTCAGTACACGCGCGTCGCCCCGGGCAGCGAGGTCGCGGCGGGCTGACCCCGCCCGCTGACCCCGCCAGCGACCTGCCTCAGCCCGCCAGCGAGTCGCGGACCGGCACGAACTTGGCCTGCGACTCGGCCAGCTCGGAGTCCGGGTCGGAGTCGCCCACGATGCCGCAGCCGGCGAAGAGGCGTACGCCCTCGTCGGTGACCATCGCCGAGCGCAGCGCGATGCCCCACTCGCCGTCCCCGGACGCGCCGATCCAGCCGACGGGCGCCGCGTAGCGGCCGCGGTCCATCCCCTCGATCTCGGCGATCAGCGCCGTGGCGGCGGGCGTCGGGGTGCCGCCGACGGCCGCGGAGGGGTGCAGGGCCTCGGCCAGCTGCAGCGAGGAGGCGGTGTCGTGGACGACGCCGTTCACGTCGGTGGCCAGGTGCATGACGTTGGGCAGGTGCAGCACGAACGGCGTCTCCGGCACGTTCATCGACGAGCAGTGCGGCTCGAGGGCCTCGGCGACCGAGCGGACGGCGTACTCGTGCTCCTCTAGGTCCTTGCTGGAGCGCGCCAGGGTGGCGGCCAGGGCGAGGTCGCGCTCGTCGTCCCCGGTGCGGCGGATCGTGCCCGCCAGGACGCGCGAGGTGACCAGGCCGCGCTCGCGGCGCACCAGCATCTCCGGCGTCGCGCCGAACATGCCGTCGACGTGGAAGGTCCAGCAGACCGCGTACTCGTCGGCCAGGCGTCGCAGCGGCCAGCGCACGTCGATGCCGTCGGCTGCGGTGGCGACGAGGTCGCGGGCCAGCACGACCTTCTCCAGGTCGCCGGCGGTGATGCGGGCCACGGCGTCGGCGACGACGCCCTTCCACTCGTCACCGCTGCGCGAGCCGTCCGCGAACGCGAGGTCGACCGGCGCGGCCGGCTCGGTGGCGAGGTCGAGGTCGACGCCCCCGGTGTCCTGCCCGGCGTGGGTGACGGTGGTGAGCCACGTACGGCCGCCGCGCCGCCCGACGACGACCTGCGGCACGACGAGCACCGAGTCGCCGGGGGAGTCGGCGAACCCGAACGACCCGAACGCGACCAGCCCGGTGCCGGGCTCGGCGACGTCGTCGCTGACCTGCGCCAGCGCGACGGTCTCGTTCCACCACTTGTCGGCGTCGCTGAAGCGGGTGGCGCCGTCGGTACGCAGCAGCGCGGCCACGCCCCAGCCCACCAGCCCCTCGCCGTTGCGCACCCAGCAGACCGGGGAGTCCTCGGGGAGGAGCTCAAGCAGGCCGACGTCGGCCACGGAGGAGGGGGCGGAGACCGTGCGCACCACCAGGGAGGGGGCGTGCTGGCTCGTCGCAGGGCTCGTCACAACACGTCAGCGTACGCCCGGGTAGCTACGGACGCGCAGTCCGCGTCGGCCGGCCTCTGCCGGTCGTTGGGCGGGCCGTGGGGCTCAGTGCCCCGGCGTGAACCGGATCGGGAACTCCAAGGCCCCGGTGTTGCCCGACACCGGCAGCCACCGCCCTGGGCCGTCGGGCACCGCGTCGGGCATCCGGGCGGCGAGCAGGGGCAGGGCGACCGCCATGTCCGTACGGGCCACGAAGTGCCCCAGGCAGTGGTGGACACCCCCGCCGAACCCCAGGTGCGGCGGACGCAGCTGGGTGATGTCGAACGACGGGTCGTCCATCGCCCGGGGGTCGGTGCCGGCGCTGTGCGAGAGCACCTGGACGATGCCGCCCGCCGGGACGTGGAGCCCGTGGAAGTCGACGTCGTCGATCGCCTCGCGGGTCACCCAGGTGACGGTCGGGTTGACCCGCATCACCTCCTCGACCGCCTGGGTGCCGAGCTCGGGCTGCTCGGCGAGCAGACGCCACTGGTCGGGGTGGGCCAGGAGGGTCTGCAGGGCCAGGCCGAGCTGGTTGCGCGTGGTCTCCATGCCCGCGAAGGCGAGGAAGACCAGGGCGACGTCGAGCTCCTCGCGCGAGAGCCGCCCGTCCTCCTCGCTGGAGGCGGCGATGAGGGTGGAGACGAGGTCGTCGCGGGGGTGCGCGACGCGGTCGGCCACGACGGCGTCGACGTGCACGTACAGCTGGTCCAGCGCCGCCTCGATCCGCGGGAGGTCGTCGGCCACCGCGATCCCGAAGGACTTGCCGAGGTCGTCGGCCCAGTGGGCGAGCTGCTCCCAGTCGGCCTCGTCGAGTCCGAGCAGCTGGCACAGGATGCGGGCGGCGTACGGCTCGGCGAACTCGGAGATGAACTCGACCTCGCCGCGCCCGGCGAACCCGTCGATGAGCTCGTTGGCCAGCGCCTGGAACTGCGGCCGCATCGCCGCGATCGTCTTGTTGCGGAACGCCGGCATGAGCAGGCGCCGGATCCGGGCGTGGTCCTCGCCCTCCAACGACAGCAGGGTCTCCTTCCACCAGCCGTGGAAGCGGCCCGAGTGGATGCCGTTCTGGTCGGGCCACCGGGCGTTGCCCTGCTGGAAGCGGCGGTCCTTGAGCAGGGCGCCCCCGTGCTCGAGGTCGAGGACGGCGTGGCCGAAGTTTGTCTCCACCCACCAGTGCGTCTCACGTGCGCTGTGCACCCTCGTCGAGGTGACGTCGAAGGCGGGGTCGGAGAGGTCGAACCGGGTGGTCATGGCTCATCCTGCGTCGGTGCCGCTCCGGCCGGGGAGTGGTCTCGGCCAGTGGGCGTCTGGAATCCGAGACGCCCACCGGCTCGCCACCTCAGGACCAGTAGACGACCACCTTGTCGCCGACGGCGACCTTGTCGAAGAGCGCCTTGATCCCGTTGTAGTCGCGGATGTTGACACACCCGTGGGAGGCGCCGTTGTAGCCGACGGCGGCGAAGTCGGAGGAGTAGTGCACGGCCTGGCCGCCGGAGAAGAACATCGCGAACGGCATCGGGCTGCCGTACAGGCTCGAGATGTGGTCGCGCGACTTCCAGTACACCTCGAACTTGCCCTCACGGGTCGGGGTCGAGGAGCCGCCGAAGCGGGCGTCCATCGTCTGCTTCACGGTGCCGTTGACGACCCAGCGCAGGGTGCGGGAGGTCTTGTCGATGCACAGGACGCGGCCCGAGGTGCAGCGCGAGTCCAAGGGAGCGCCCTTGACCGGGAACAGCTCGGCCGTCGTCGGCTTGCGGGTCACCATGCGCAGCCGCTCGAGGGTGCGCTTGTCGACCTCGCCCGTGACCGGGATCCGCCGGTTCTTCTGGAACGCCTTGACCGCCGCGACGGTCTTCGTTCCGTACGACCCGTCGACGCCGACCTTGTACAGCTTGCGCTGCTTGAGACGGGCCTGCAGGCCGCGGACCGAGCGTCCCTTGCTGCCGCGCTTCAGCAGCGCCTTGCCCGGCGTGAAGATGTTGTGCATCTCCTCGTACGTCGGCTCGCGGGTGAGCGCGACCAGCGCGTCCCAGGTGGTGCGGTTGACCCGGCCCGTGACGGTCAGGCCGCGGCCCTTCTGGAAGGCGCGCACCGTCTTGCGCGACTCCTCGGTGAAGCGCGGCGAGATGATCTCGTACTGCAGGCCGCGCTGGTGCAGTCGGCTGTGCAGCTCACGGATGTGCTCACCCTTGTCGCCGAGCTTCATCGGGAGCGGTACGCCGGGGTCCTCGGTCGGGGTCGGCTCGGTCGGCGTCGGTTCCGTCGGCGTCGGGTCGGTCGGCGTCGGGTCCGTCGAGGCCGGCGCGGGGTCGGCGGCCGGTTCGTCGGTCGGCTCCCCGCCCTGGGTGGTGGGCTCGTCGGTCGTGGTCGGTGTCGACTCCGTCGGCGCGGTCGTCGAGGTGTCCGGTGCGGACGGCTCGTCGTCGGCGCCCGCGGGCAGCGGTGCGACGAGCAGTGCGGCGAGCAGCGGCGCGAGCGCCAGCGTCGCGAGTCTCTTGGGTCGGCGCCAGGACGCCCGGTTCGGCTCGTTCATCGTTCTTCCCCCATGTGTGTACGGCTCTGAAGTGCAGGCCGTGCGTCCGTCCTCGTGCTGAGGGAACGTCGACCCCGTGGATCGTCCGGGGCCCCGTGCCCTGACAGCGGCACCACCCTGACAAGTCTAGGGACGCCCGGCGGGCGGAGTTGGTTGTCTCTCCCACTAGTCTCTTGGGCGTGTCCCGCGCAGAACTCGACAAGCAGCCCTCCGACGTCCAGCGGATGTTCGACGGCGTGGCCAAGCGCTACGACCTGACGAACTCGGTGCTGACGGGCGGGATCGACGCGATGTGGCGCCGGGAGTCGCTGGCCGCGGTGGACCCGCGGCCCGGCGACCGGATCCTCGACCTGGCGGCCGGGACGGGCGTCTCGAGCGTCGCGTTCGCCAAGGCGGGCGCCGAGGTCGTGCCCTGCGACTTCTCCCTGGGGATGCTGCAGGCCGGCAAGAAGGCCCGCCCCGAGCTGCCCTTCGTGGCCGGTGACGGGACGAAGCTCCCCTTCGCCGACGACACGTTCGACGCCGTGCTGGTCTCCTTCGGCATCCGCAACTTCGTCGACCCGGTCGCCGGCCTGGCCGAGATGCGTCGCGTCACGCGCCCCGGCGGCAAGGTCGTGGTCTGCGAGTTCAGCACGCCGACCTGGTCCCCGTTCCGGGTGGCGTACATGGAGTACCTGATGAAGGCGCTGCCGGCGATCGCCCGCGCCGTCTCCTCCAACCCCGAGGCGTACGTCTACCTCGCCGAGTCGATCCGCGCATGGCCCGACCAGCGGGGCTTCGGCGCGATGATGGAGGAGGCCGGGCTGACCCGGCCGCAGTACCGCAACCTGACGGGCGGCATCGTCGCCCTGCACCGCGCGACCGCCTGAGGGGTCGGGAGCCCGCCCGCAGGACGACCCGCGCCCTGGCCGTTGCGGCGGGGGGCTGCGTCATCCGGATCCGCACGTATTGGTCCGCCTTCGTATGACGCAAGGGTGGGCTGCGTGGCGTTTGCCTGACGCAGCGGGTGCCCGGCAGCGTTCGTATGACGCAGACGCCCCCACGCCCCGTACGCATGACACTCGGCCCACGAACCCGCCGCCCAGCCCGGGCCAGGTCGCGACCGACGGCCCGTACGCCCGGGACCTTGGCCTCTGGTGAACCGGGACACCGGTCCTGAGCGCTGTGAACCTCATCACGAACCACCGATGTCCGGGCTCTCCGCACGGCCCTCCGGAGGCCCGAATTAGGACACCTTGTCGTACGTTAAATGTGCAGGTGAGCGGCCATTTCGACCACTTCAGACCCCGGGGCGACAACCGGCAGCGGCAGTCCTAGACTGTGCACTGCGCTACTAGTGAAGTTGTTCACAAAGTCACATGTGGCGCCCTGATGAGGAAGGAAGCCGATGGAGCTCTACACGCCAGTACTGGCGCTGACCCTCGTGGCGCTGGCCTTCGCGGTCCTGTCGATCGTGGCGAGTGCTTTCATCGTCGGCCCGCGGCGGTACAACCGCGCGAAGTCCGACTCCTACGAGTGCGGCATCGAGCCGACGCCCGGGGCGGTCGGGGGCGGTCGTTTCCCCGTGAAGTACTACACGGTCGCGATGACCTTCATCATCTTCGACGTCGAGATCATGTTCCTCGTCCCGTGGGCCGTGTACTTCAACCAGCTCTCCTGGTTCGGACTGATCGCCGTCTTCCTCTTCCTGTTCAACATCACCCTCGCCTACGCCTACGAGTGGCGGCGCGGTGGCCTGGACTGGGACTGAGCAGGAACTGACTAGGTAGGTAGGACACAGATGGGTATCGAGGACAAGCTCCCCGCCGGCGTCATGCTGACCACGGTCGAGGGTCTGGCCGGTTACATGCGCAAGGCGTCGTTCTGGCCGGCCACGTTCGGTCTGGCCTGCTGCGCCATCGAGATGATGGCGGGCGGTGGCCCCAAGTACGACCTGGGCCGCTTCGGCATGGAGGTCTTCCGGGCCAGCCCCCGCCAGGCCGACCTGATGATCGTCGCCGGCCGCGTGAGCCAGAAGATGGCCCCGGTCCTGCGCCAGATCTACGACCAGATGCCCGAGCCCAAGTGGGTCCTCGCCATGGGCGTCTGCGCCTCGTCGGGCGGCATGTTCAACAACTACGCGATCGTCCAGGGCGTCGACCACGTCGTCCCGGTCGACATCTACCTCCCCGGCTGCCCGCCGCGCCCCGAGATGCTCATCGACGCGATCCTCAAGCTGCAGCACAAGGTGCAGACGACGAAGTTCGGCGTCCACCGCGAGCTGGAGATCGTCGAGAACGAGACCGCCGCGCTCAGCGCCGTGCCGACCAGCGAGATGAAGGGGCTGCTCCGTTGAGCGAGGACACCAACCTTCCCGAGAACGACCAGAACGTCCCGGCCGACCCGACCGAGGTGCACTCGGTCGGCGAGCGGCGCGGCATGTTCGGCGTACGCGGCTCAGGTGACACCTCCGGCTACGGCGGCCTGGTCGCCCCGGTGGTCCCCACCCCCGCGGCGCAGCGCCCGTACGGCGGCTGGTTCGACGAGACCGCCGACGTGCTCGAGGCCCGTCTGGGCGAGCAGGGTCTGGCCAGCGCCGTCGAGTCGGTGGTCATCCACCGCGGCGAGATCACCTTCCACGTGCGCGGCGAGGACGTGGCGGTCGTCGCCCAGCTGCTGCGCGACGACCCGGCGCTCCGCTTCGAGCTGCTCTCCGGCGTCAGCGGCGTGCACTACCCCGACGACACCGGGCGCGAGATGCACGTCGTCTACCACTTCCTCTCGATGACCCACAACCGTCGCATCCGCGTCGAGGTCTCCCTGCCCGACGGCGCTGCCGTCCTGCCCAGCGTGGTCGGCATCTACCCGACGGCCGACTGGCACGAGCGCGAGACGTACGACATGTTCGGCATCGTCTTCACCGGCCACCCGGCGCTGACGCGCATCCTGATGCCCGACGACTGGCCGGGCCACCCGCAGCGCAAGGACTACCCCTTGGGCGGCATCCCTGTGGAGTACAAGGGCGGCACGGTGCCCCCGCCGGACCAGCGGAGGAGCTACAACTGATGTCCACCACCAACGAGGACTTCTACGCCGCCTCGGGGGAGACCACCGAGGGTCGCGTCTTCACCGTCACCGGTCAGGACTGGGACTCCATCACCCAGGCGCTCGGCGAGACCGCCGAGGAGCGGATCGTCGTCAACATGGGTCCGCAGCACCCGTCGACGCACGGCGTGCTCCGCCTGATCCTCGAGCTCGAGGGCGAGACGGTGACCGAGGCCCGCTGCGGCATCGGCTACCTGCACACGGGCATCGAGAAGAACATGGAGTACCGCACCTGGACCCAGGGCGTGACCTTCGTGACCCGCATGGACTACCTGACCCCGTTCTACAACGAGGTCGCGTACGTCCTGGGCGTGGAGCGGCTCCTCGACATCGAGGACCAGATCCCCGAGAAGGCCAACGTGATGCGCGTGCTCCTCATGGAGCTCAACCGCATCTCCTCGCACCTGGTCGCCCTGGCCACCGGTGGCATGGAGATCGGCGCGCTGACCGTCATGACGATGGGCTTCCGCGAGCGCGAGCTCTGCCTGGACCTGTTCGAGCTGATCACCGGCCTGCGCATGAACCACGCGTTCATCCGCCCCGGCGGTGTCGCGCAGGACCTGCCCCCGGGTGCCCTCGACGAGATCCGCGACTTCATCGCCCTGATGAAGAAACGCCTCCCCGAGTACGCCGCGCTGTGCAACGCCAACCCGATCTTCAAGGGGCGTCTGCAGAACGTCGGGCACCTCGACATGGCCGGCTGCCTGGCGCTCGGCATCACCGGCCCGGTGCTCCGCTCCACCGGCTACGCCTGGGACCTGCGCAAGACCCAGCCGTACTGCGGCTACGAGACGTACGACTTCGACGTCCACACCTGGGACACCTCCGACGCGTACGGCCGCTTCCGCATCCGCCTCAACGAGATGGAGGAGTCGCTCAAGATCATCGAGCAGGCCGCCGACCGTCTCGCCGGCCTCGAGGGCGCCCCGGTGATGGTCGCCGACAAGAAGATCGCCTGGCCGAGCCAGCTCGCGATCGGCTCGGACGGCATGGGCAACTCGCTCGACCACATCAAGCACATCATGGGTGAGTCCATGGAGGCCCTCATCCACCACTTCAAGCTGGTCACCGAGGGGTTCCGGGTCCCGGTCGGTCAGGCGTACGTGCCGATCGAGTCGCCCAAGGGCGAGATCGGTGCGCACATCGTCTCCGACGGCGGCACGCGCCCGTTCCGGGTGCACTTCCGCGATCCCTCGTTCACCAACCTGCAGGCCACGAGCATCATGAGCGAGGGCGGGATGGTGGCCGACGTGATCGTCGCCATCGCCTCCATCGACCCGGTCATGGGAGGAGTCGACCGATGACGGAGAAGTCCGCCCGGTTCACCGAGAACGAGCAGCCCCTGTCCGAGCAGACCTGGGACGAGCTGCGCCAGATCGCCGGTCGTTACCCCGAGGCCCGCTCGGGCCTGCTGCCGATGCTGCACCTGGTGCAGTCGGTCGAGGGCCGGATCACCCCCGAGGGCATCGACGCGTGCGCCGAGATCCTCGGCATCACCGCGGCCGAGGTCAGCGGTGTCGCGACCTTCTACACGATGTACAAGCGCAAGCCGGTCGGCGACTACCACGTCGGCGTCTGCACCAACACGCTCTGCGCGGTGATGGGCGGCGACGCCATCTTCGAGCGGCTCAAGGACCACCTCGAGGTGGGCAACGACGAGACCTCCGAGGACGGCAAGATCACCCTCGAGCACGTCGAGTGCAACGCGGCCTGCGACTACGCGCCGGTGATGATGGTCAACTGGGAGTTCATGGACAACCAGACCCCCGAGTCCGCCGTCCAGGTCGTCGACGACCTGCGCGCCGGCAAGGAGGTCCACTCCACCCGCGGACCCAAGCTGTGCACCTGGCGCGAGGCCGAGCGCGTGCTCGCCGGCTTCCCCGACGGTCTGGCCGACGAGGGCCCCGCCGCGGGCCCGGCGTCCCTGGCCGGTCTCGAGCTGGCCCGTGAGAAGGGCTGGAAGGCTCCCGAGCCCGGCGCTGCCGCGCTGGCCGGTCCCGACGCGAGCGCGGAGGAGGGCAAGTGACCGACACACTGACGCCGGTCCTGACCGACAACTGGGACCAGGAGCGCTCCTGGACCATCGACGCCTACACCGAGCGCGGCGGCTACTCCGCGCTCGACAAGGCGTTCGCCATGACCCCCGACGCGGTCATCGAGGCCGTCAAGGAGTCCGGCCTGCGCGGCCGTGGCGGCGCCGGCTTCCCGACGGGCATGAAGTGGGGCTTCATCCCGCAGGACAACCCCCGGCCCAAGTACCTCGTCGTCAACGCCGACGAGTCCGAGCCGGGCACCTGCAAGGACATCCCGCTCATGATGGCCACTCCCCACACCCTGGTCGAGGGCGTCATCCTCAGCTCGTACGCGATCCGCGCCAACCACGCCTTCATCTACGTGCGCGGCGAGGTGCTCCACGTGATCCGCCGCCTGCAGCGCGCGGTCCAGGAGGCGTACCTCGCCGGTCACCTCGGCAAGAACATCCACGGCTCCGGCTACGACCTCGACCTGGTCGTCCACGCGGGCGCCGGGGCGTACATCTGCGGTGAGGAGACGGCCCTGCTCGAGGGGCTGGAGGGACGCCGCGGCCAGCCGCGCCTGCGCCCGCCGTTCCCGGCCGTCGCCGGCCTGTACGCCAGCCCGACCGTCATCAACAACGTCGAGTCGATCGCCTCGGTCCCGGCCATCATCGACCGCGGCGCCGCCTGGTTCGCCGACATGGGCACCGAGAAGTCCAACGGCCACGGCATCTTCAGCCTGTCGGGCCACGTGAAGCGTCCCGGCCAGTACGAGGCCCCGCTCGGCATCACGCTGCGCGAGCTGCTCGACCTGGCCGGCGGTGTCCGCGAGGGTCACGAGCTGAAGTTCTGGACGCCCGGTGGCTCCTCGACGCCGCTGCTCACCCCCGAGCACCTCGACGTGCCGCTCGACTTCGAGAGCGTCGCCGGGGCCGGCTCCATGCTCGGCACCCGCGCCCTTCAGATCTTCGACGAGACCACCTGCGTGGTCCGCGCGGTGCTGCGGTGGACGGAGTTCTACAAGCACGAGTCCTGCGGCAAGTGCACCCCGTGCCGCGAGGGCACGTGGTGGCTGACCCAGACGATGGCCAAGCTGGAGCGCGGGGAGGGCGTCGAGTCCGACCTCGACCTGCTGCTCGACCAGTGCGACAACATCCTGGGCCGCTCCTTCTGCGCCCTCGGTGACGGTGCCACCAGCCCGATCTCCAGCTCGGTGCAGCACTTCCGGGACGAGTACCTCGCCCACATCACCCACGGCGGCTGCCCGTTCGACCCGGCCGCCTCGACCCTCTTCGCCGCCGAGGGAGCCAACGCATGACTACCACACCCGAGAAGACCGGTGCCGTGGAGCAGACCGACCTGGTCACGCTCACCGTCGACGGCGTCCAGGTCAGCGTGCCCAAGGACACGCTGGTCATCCGCGCCGCCGAGCAGGTCGGCGTCCAGATCCCGCGCTTCTGCGACCACCCGCTGCTGGAGCCGGTGGGCGCCTGCCGCCAGTGCCTGGTCGACGTCCCCGACGCCGGCAACGGGCGCGGCTTCCCCAAGCCGCAGGCCTCCTGCACGCTGCCGGTGGCCGAGGGCATGGTCGTCAACACCCAGAACACCAGCGAGGTGGCCGACAAGGCCCAGCAGGGTGTCATGGAGTTCCTGCTGGTCAACCACCCGCTCGACTGCCCGGTCTGCGACAAGGGCGGCGAGTGCCCCCTGCAGAACCAGGCGATGAGCAACGGCCGTGCCGAGAGCCGGTTCGCGGCGGGCGGCGGCGTCAAGCGCACGTTCCCCAAGCCGATCAACCTCTCCCCGCAGGTGCTGCTCGACCGCGAGCGGTGCATCGTGTGCCAGCGCTGCACCCGGTTCGCCCGCGAGATCGCCGGTGACCCGTTCATCGCGCTGGTCGAGCGCGGCGCCCAGCAGCAGATCGGTGTCGCCGACGACGCGCCGTTCCTGTCGTACTTCGCGGGCAACACGATCCAGATCTGCCCGGTGGGCGCGCTGACCTCCGAGGCGTACCGCTTCCGCTCGCGCCCGTTCGACCTGGTCTCGACCCCCTCGGTCGCCGAGCACGACGCGTGCGGTGCGGCGATCCGCGTCGACCACCGTCGCGGCAAGGTGGTGCGCCGCCAGGCCGGCGACGACCCGGCGGTCAACGAGGAGTGGATCAGCGACAAGGACCGCTTCGCGTTCCAGCACTCCTCCTCCGAGGACCGGATCACCTACCCGCAGGTGCGCGACACCGACGGGGAGCTGCGTCCGGCGTCGTGGCCCGAGGCCTTCGCCGTCGCCGCCCGCGGGCTCGCCGCGGCCGGCGCCTCCGGCGTGCTGACCGGCGGGCGCCTCACCGCCGAGGACGCCTACGCGTACGCCAAGTTCGCCCGCGTCTCGCTGGGCACCAACGACATCGACTTCCGCGCCCGGGTGCACTCGGCCGAGGAGGCCGACTTCCTGGCCGCGCACGTCGCGTTGCAGGGCGGCGTCACGTACGCCGACCTGGAGTCCGCCGACCTGGTGGTCCTCGCGGGTCTGGAGCCCGAGGACGAGGCCGCCACGATCTTCCTGCGGCTGCGCAAGGCGGCGCTCAAGAAGGGCACCCGCGTGGTCTCCTTGGCGCCGTACGCCTCGCGCGGCCTGACCAAGGTCGACGGCCGCCTGGTGCCGACGGCTCCCGGGGACGAGGCGGCCGCGCTGGCCGCCCTCGCCGACGACGCCGACACCGGTGTCGGTGCGGGCAGCGTGATCTTGGTCGGCGAGCGGCTGGCCGGCGTGTCGGGTGCGCTCACCGCAGCTCTCGAGCTGTCGCGTACGACCGGGGCCCGTCTGGCGTGGGTCCCGCGCCGTGCCGGTGACCGCGGTGCGGTCGAGTCCGGCGCCCTGCCGAACCTGCTGCCCGGTGGCCGTCCGGTCGCCGACGCCGCGGCCCGTGTGGACGTCGCCGCCCAGTGGGGCGTCGACCACCTGCCCGAGACGCCCGGTCGCGACGGTGACGCCATCGTCGCCGCGCTGGCCTCCGGAGAGCTCGGCGGCCTCGTGGTCGCGGGCGTGGACCCCGACGACACCGCCGACCCGGCCGCGTTCCGCGCCGCCCTGGCCGCCGCCTCCTTCGTGGTCAGCCTCGAGCAGCGCGAGAACGACGTGACCCGCGCCGCCGACGTGGTGCTGCCGGTCGCACCGGTCACCGACAAGGCCGGCAGCTTCGTGACCTGGGACGGGCGGGTGCGCGCCTTCGAGGCGATCTTCACGAGCCCGGCCTCCCTGCCCGACCTGCGCCTGCTGGCCGGCCTCTCCGAGGAACTCGCCGAGCTCGGCCAGGGCAGCCCGCTGGGCTTCCGCACGGTCGCCGAGGTCCGCTCCGAGATGGAGTCGCTCGGCGCCTGGGACGGAGAGCGCGCCAGCGCGCCGACCGCCTCCGCGGCCCCGGCCCCCGGCGAGGGACTCGCGCTCTCCACGTGGAAGCAGCTGATCGACCTCGGCACCCTGCAGGGCGGGGACCCGGCGTACGCCGCGACCGCCCGTCCCGCCGTGGCCCGCCTCTCGGCGGCCACGCTGGAGCAGGCCGGCCTCGCCGGTGCCGCGACGGTCACCCTCACCGGTGACCGGGGCTCGGTCGAGCTGCCCGTCGAGGTCGCCGACGTCGTGGACGGGACCGTGTGGGTCCCGGCCAACTCCTTCGGCAACGGCGTGCTCGCCGATCTCGCCTCGCCCGGCAGCCGGGTCACCGTGAAGGGAGCTGACAAGTGATCGCCGCTCAGTCGCTGGGCCCGACGCTGGAGGACTTCGGCAACGATCCCGTGTGGATCGTGATCGTCAAGGCCGTCCTGATCTTCGTCGTCCTGGTCCTGCTCACCCTGTTCAACATCTGGTTCGAGCGCCGGGTCGTGGGCCGCATGCAGCACCGCCTCGGCCCCAACGTCAACGGCCCCTTCGGCCTCCTGCAGTCACTGGCCGACGGCGCCAAGCTGATGTTCAAGGAGGACCTGATCCCCAAGGCGGCCGACAAGATCGTCTTCCTGCTGGCCCCGGTGATCATCGTGGTGCCGGCGTTCGTGACCTGGTCGGTCATCCCGTTCGGCCCCGAGGTGAACTTCTTCGGGCACCAGACGCCGCTGCAGCTGACCGACATGCCGGTCGCGGTCATCTTCGTGCTCGCGATCGCCTCCATCGGCATCTACGGCATCGTGCTGGGCGGCTGGTCGTCCGGCTCGACGTACTCGCTGCTCGGCGGTCTCCGCTCGAGCGCGCAGATGATCTCGTACGAGGTCTCGATGAGCCTGGCGCTGGTCTCGGTCTTCCTCTACGCCGGCACCATGTCGACCTCGGAGATCGTCAACGCGCAGGCGGGTGGCACCGTCGACCTGTTCGGCACCGGCATCGAGGTCAACATGCCCGGCTGGTTCGGGCTGCTCCTGCTGCCGTCGTTCATCATCTACGTGATCTCGATGGTCGGCGAGACCAACCGTGCCCCGTTCGACCTCCCCGAGGCCGAGGGCGAGCTGGTCGGTGGTTTCCACACCGAGTACTCCGGCATCAAGTTCGCCTTCTTCTTCCTCGCCGAGTACATCAACATGGCGACGGTGGCGGCGCTGGCCACGACCCTCTTCCTGGGCGGTTGGCGGGCACCGTTCCCGTTCTCGATGATCGACGGCGCCAACGAGGGCTACTGGCCGGTGCTGTGGTTCTTCGGCAAGGTCATCGCCTTCATCTTCATGTTCGTCTGGCTGCGCGGCACGCTGCCGCGTCTGCGCTACGACCAGTTCATGGCGTTCGGCTGGAAAGTCCTGATCCCGGTCTCGCTGGTCTGGATGATGGCGGTCGCCACCATCCGCCTGGCCCGCAACGACGGCGACCTCAACCCGACGTACCTGATCATCGCCGCTGTGCTGGTGATCGGTCTGGCCGCGCTGCTCTTCTTCGCCGCCGACGGTGACGCGAAGGACAAGTACCTCGAGAACGAGCGCAAGCTGGCCCGCGAGGCCGAGCGTGACCCGGACGACGCCTTCGCGGGCGGCTTCCCGGTCCCGCCGATGCCGGCCGGTGGTGCCGTGCGGGGTGCAGCCGCCCCGCTCGAGTTCAACCAGGGACGTACGACTGTCACCGGCAGCGCCGGCGAGGAGAAGTGATGAGTGAGTCGAAGTCGCTGAAGGAAACCCTCTGGGACCCGATCGCCGGGTTCGGCGTCACCTTCCGGACGATGTTCCGCAAGGTGGTCACCGAGCAGTACCCGTTCGAGAAGCTCCCCACGGCCCCCCGCTTCCACGGGCGTCACCAGCTCAACCGCTGGCCAGACGGCCTGGAGAAGTGCGTCGGCTGCGAGCTCTGCGCCTGGGCCTGCCCCGCTGACGCGATCTACGTCGAGGGTGCCTCCAACACCGAGGACGAGCGGTTCAGCCCCGGTGAGCGCTACGGCCGCGTCTACCAGATCAACTACCTGCGCTGCATCCTGTGCGGCCTGTGCATCGAGGCGTGCCCGACGCGGGCGCTGACGATGACCAACGAGTACGAGTTGGCCGACACCACGCGCGAGGCCCTCATCTACGAGAAGTCCGACCTGCTCGCCCCGCTGCTGCCGGGCATGGAGCAGCCGCCGCACCCGATGCGCCTGGGCGACTCCGAGCGCGACTACTACCGCGGCACCCACTCCACGTCCACCGGTGAGGAGGACCAGCGATGACGTTCTGGATCCTGGCGCCGTTCATGGTTGCCGCAGCCCTGGGCATCCTGTTCGTGCGCAAGGCCGTGCACGCAGCCCTGCTGCTGGCGTTCGTGATGATCAGCCTGGCCGTCCTGTACGCCGCCCTCGAGGCGCCGTTCCTGTTCGCGGTGCAGATCATCGTGTACACGGGCGCGATCCTGATGCTGTTCCTGTTCGTCGTGATGCTCGTCGGCGTCGACGCCTCCGACTCGGTGGTGGAGACGATCCGCGGCCAGCGGGTGCTCTCGACCATCGTCGGCCTGCTCGTCGGGCTGGTCCTGGTCGTCGGTGTCGGACAGGTCGCGCTGGGGGCCACGGTCGGCCTCGAGAGCGCCAACGACGGCGGCAACATCCAGGCCCTCGCCGACCTCCTCTTCTCGCGCTACGTCTTCGCCTTCGAGGCCACCGCGGCCCTGCTCGTCACCGCCGCCCTCGGCGCGATGGTGCTGGCCCACCGCGAGCGGTTCGAGCCGAAGACCACGCAGGCTGACCTCGCTGCCGGCCGCATGCGCGACTACGCCGCGTCCGGCAAGCACCCCGGCCCGCTGCCCTCGCCCGGCGTGTACGCCCGCCACAACGCGGTCGACACCCCGGCGCTGCTGCCCGACGGCACGGCCTCGGAGATCTCGGTCTCGAGGGTCTTGGTCGCCCGCGGCACCGTCCGCTCGGCCCCCGCGATGGCTGACCCGATCGAGCACGTCCAGCGGCAGATGGGCCTGCGTGGCCCCGACGCCGTCGAGAAGGCCGTCACCGCCACCGGGCAGGAGGCCGCAGCGGCCTCCTCGGAGGCTCCGCTGGCCGCCGAGGCGGCCCAGAGCGAGGAGGAGGAGAAGTGACCGAGTACCTGGTCCTCTCGGCCATCCTGTTCACCATCGGTGCCGTCGGCGTCCTCGTGCGCCGCAACGCGATCGTGGTGTTCATGTGCATCGAGCTCATGCTCAACGCCTGCAACCTGTCGCTGGTCACCTTCGCCAAGCAGCACGGCAACCTGGACGGTCAGATCGCCGCGTTCTTCGTGATGGTCGTCGCTGCCGCCGAGGTCGTGATCGGCTTGGCCATCATCGTGACCATCTTCCGCACCCGACGCTCGGCCTCCGTCGACGACGCCAGCCTGCTGAAGTACTGAGGGAACTGCTGTGAACTCACTCGCCACACTCCTGCCGCTCGCCTCCGAGGGCCACGGCGTCCCGGTGCTGCACCCCGTCGAGGCAGACGGCGTGTTCGGCCTGCTCTGGCTGGTCATCGGCCTGCCGCTGCTCGGCGCGGTCCTCCTGCTCGTCGTCGCCCCCTTCACCAAGGGTGCGATGGACAAGTGGGGCCACCTGCTCGGCACCGCCGCCGCGCTCGCCTCGTTCGTCCTCAGCCTGACGCTGTTCATCGCGCTGGCCGGCCGCGAGGCCGACGACCGTACGGTCACCCAGCACCTGTTCACCTGGTTCGAGACGGGCCAGGTCAACGTGGGCATGGACCTGCTCTACGACCAGCTCTCCTCGCTCTTCCTGCTGCTGATCACCGGTGTCGGCTCGCTGATCCACGTGTACGCCATCGGCTACATGGAGCACGACGCTCGGCGCCGCCGGTTCTTCGGCTACCTCAACCTCTTCATCGCGGCGATGCTGACGCTGATCCTGGCGGCCAACTTCGTGGGCCTCTTCCTCGGCTGGGAGCTGGTCGGTCTGGCCTCGTACCTGCTGATCGGGTTCTGGCAGCACAAGCCCTCCGCGGCGGCCGCGGCCAAGAAGGCGTTCGTGATCAACCGCGTCGGTGACGTCGGTCTGTCGCTGGCGATCGCGGCGATGTTCGCGACCTTCGGCACCACCGACTTCGCCGCCGTCAGCGCGCTGACCGACGACGCCTCGCAGACCACGATGAACGTGATCGGCCTGCTCCTCCTGCTCGGTGCCTGCGGCAAGTCGGCGCAGTTCCCGCTGCAAGCCTGGCTGCTGGACGCCATGGAGGGCCCGACCCCGGTCTCGGCCCTGATCCACGCGGCGACGATGGTCACCGCGGGCGTCTACCTGGTGACCCGTTCCAACTTCGTCTTCGAGATGGCCCCCACCGCGCAGACCGCGGTCGTGGTGGTCGCCACCATCACGCTCCTGTGGGGTGCGATCCTCGGTTGCGCCAAGGACGACATCAAGAAGGCGCTCGCCGGCTCCACGATGAGCCAGATCGGCTACATGATGCTGGCCGCGGGCCTCGGCCCGGTCGGCTACCCGCTGGCGATCGCGCACCTGCTCTCTCACGGCTTCTTCAAGGCCAACATGTTCCTCGGTGCCGGTTCGGTGATGCACGGCATGGACGACGACGTCGACATGCGCCACTACGGCGCACTCAACAAGGCGATGCCGATCACCTTCCTCACCTTCGCGATGGGCTATCTGGCGATCATCGGGTTCCCCGGCTTCTCGGGCTTCTGGTCCAAGGACAAGATCATCGAGACCGCGATGGCCGAGAACACCCTGGTCGGTCTGCTGGCCCTCCTGGGCGCCGGCATCACCGCGTTCTACATGACGCGCCTGATGCTGATGACCTTCTTCGGGGAGAAGCGCTGGGAGCCCGGGGTCCACCCGCACGAGTCGCCCAAGGTGATGACGGTTCCGCTCATCGTGCTGGCCGCCCTGTCGGTCTTCGGTGGCGTGATGTTCATCAGCGACTACGTCGTCGAGTACCTCGAGCCCGTCACCGGCCACGCCGCGCACCACGAGCTGCCGTTCCCGGCGATCGTGATGTCGCTGATCATCGTGGCGGTGGTCGCGGTCGGGGTCGCACTGGCCTGGTTCCTGGTCGGCAAGCGGGACATCCCGCGCGAGGCTCCCCAGGAGGTCTCCTTCGTGACCAAGGCGGCCCGCGCCGACCTGTACGGCGACCTCATCAACGACACCCTGGTCGTCGCCCCGGTGGGTGCGCTCACCCGGGGGTTGGCGACCGCGGACCGGCACGGTGTGGACGGGGTCGTCGAGGGTGGCGCCGCCACCGTCAGCGGTCTCTCCCGCGTCCTGCGCCGCGTCCAGAACGGCTACGTCCGTTCGTACGCCCTCTCACTCCTCACCGGCGTCCTCCTGGTCGTCGTGGCTCTCCTGGCGGTGAACCTCGGATGAACATGATCCTGACCCTGCTGATCCTCGTCCCGCTGGTGGGTGCGGTCGTCACGGCCTTCCTGCCCAGCGGCCAGGGGCAGGCACTGGCCAAGCAGACGGCGCTGGGCTTCTCGCTGCTCACCCTCGTGCTGGGTGTCGTGGTCGCCGCGCAGTTCACCGCCGGCGACGGCATGCAGCTGACGGAGACGTACGAGTGGATCCCCGCCCTGGGCGTCCACTTCGCGCTCGGCGTCGACGGTCTGGGCCTGCTGATGGTCCTGCTGACCGTCGTGCTGGTCCCGATCGTGATCGTGGCCGGCTGGGGTGACGCCGACGAGGGCAACACCAAGGCGTTCTTCGCCTGGGTGCTCGCCCTGGAGGCGATGAGCCTGGCGGTCTTCCTGGCCACCGACGTCTTCCTCTTCTACGTGGTCTTCGAGGCCACGCTGATCCCGGCCTTCTTCCTCATCGGCGGCTTCGGCCGCGAGGGTCGCGGCCGGGCGGCGACGAAGTTCCTGATCTACCAGCTCGCCGGCGGTCTGGTCATGCTGGCCTCGGTGATCGGCCTGTACGTCGTCTCCGCCGACGCGGGCACGCCGAGCTTCCTGCTCAGCGACCTCGCCGCTCTGGAGATCTCCGAGACGGCGCAGCGCTGGATCTTCCTGGGCTTCTTCATCGCTTTCGCGATCAAGGCGCCGATGTTCCCGGTGCACACCTGGCTGGCCGACACCACGTCGAAGGCGACGCCGGGCACCTCGGTGCTCCTGGTCTGCGTGCTCGACAAGATCGGCACCTTCGGCATGCTGCGCTTCTGCCTCGGGCTGCTGCCCGACGCCTCGCAGTGGGCCACGCCGGTCGTCATCGTGCTGGCGCTCATCTCGATCGTGTACGGCGCGCTGGTCGCGATCGGCCAGGACGACGTCCTGCGCCTGATCGGTCTCACGTCGCTGTCGCACTTCGGCTTCATCGTGCTCGGCATCTTCGTCTTCAACTCGACCGGTGCCTCGGGCGCGATCCTCTACATGGTCAACCACGGTCTCGCCACGGCGCTGATGTTCCTGGTCGCCGGCTTCCTGATCAAGCGGTCCGGCACGGCGTCGATCCGGGCCATGGGCGGCGTCGAGAAGACGGCCCCGGTCCTGGCCGGCATCTTCCTGGTGGGCGGTCTGGCGGCCGCCGGCCTGCCCGGCCTGTCGCCGTTCGTCTCCGAGATGCTCGTCATCATCGGCGCCTTCAAGTACGCCTGGTGGGTCGGCGCGGTGGCGGTCCTCGCCATCGTCCTGGCCGCCGTGTACGCGCTGTGGATGTACCAGCGCACGATGACCGGTCCGGCCCGCGAGAACGTTCCCGTGGTGAGCGACCTGGGCGGCCGCGAGGTCGGCATCCTGGCGCCGCTGCTGCTGGCCCTGGTGCTCTTCGGCTTCTACCCGATGCCCCTGCTCGACGTCATCAACCCTGACGTCGAGGACACGCTCACCCACGTGGGCGTGAGTGACGAAGCGCCGACCGTGGTCGGCGATGCTCTTGAGGGAGGCCACAAGTGAGCGAGTTCGCCAAGCCCGAAGTCGAGTACTTCGAACTGCTGCCGCTGATCCTGGTCTGCGGCGCGGCGTTCCTCGGTGTGCTGGTCGAGGCCTTCGTGCCGCGGAGGTTCCGCTACGTCAGCCACGTCGTGGTGTCGCTGGCCGCCCTGGTCGGCGCCCTGGTCGTGGTGATCCGGCTCGCCGGCACCGTCGACGAGCACGGCGACCGCGCGCGCGGCCTCATCGCCGCCGTCGGGTCGGTGGCGATCGACGGCCCCACGCTGTTCATGTGGGGTCTGCTCCTGGTCCTGGCGATCGGTGGCGTCCTGCTCTTCGCGGAGCGCCAGCTCGACGGTGGTGTGAGCGCCTTCTCCGGCCAGGCCTCGGCGATGCCGGGCAGCGAGGCCGAGCGGGTCGCCTCCACCAAGGGGCTCGAGCACACCGAGGTCTTCCCGCTGCTGCTCTTCTCCGTGACGGGCATGATGCTCTTCCCGGCCTCCAACGACCTGCTGACGATGTTCGTCGCGCTCGAGGTCCTCTCGCTGCCGTTGTACCTGCTCAGCGGGCTGGCGCGCCGTCGCCGCCTGCTCTCGCAGGAGGCCGCCCTGAAGTACTTCCTGCTCGGCGCGTTCGCCTCCGCGTTCTTCCTGTACGGCGCCGCCCTGACGTACGGCTTCGCCGGCTCGATGGAGTTCGGCGCGATCGCCGAGGCCGTGCGCGGTGCGACCGGTGACCACACCCTGGTCCTGATCGGGATGGGTCTGCTGGCCGTGGGCGTGCTGTTCAAGGTGGGTGCCGCGCCGTTCCAGGCGTGGACCCCGGACGTCTACCAGGGTGCTCCGACGCCGCTGACGGCCTTCATGTCCGCGGGCACCAAGGTCGCCGCGTTCGGCGCCCTGATGCGCCTGTTCTACGTCGCCTTCGGTGACGACCGCTGGTCCTGGCAGCCGATGCTGTGGGTGATCGCGGTGCTGTCGATGTTCGTGGGTGCCGTGCTGGCGCTGACGCAGACCGACATCAAGCGCATCCTCGCCTACTCGGCCGTGGCCCACACCGGCTTCATCCTCACCGGCGTGATCGGCGTCCAGACGTCGTCGTCGCTGGCGGACGGCGAGCTCACGTCGCTGCAGGCGGTGCTGTTCTACCTCGCCACGTACGGCTTCACCTCGCTCGGCGCCTTCGCCGTGGTCAGCCTCGTCCGCGACGCGGGTGGCGAGACCACGGCCCTGTCCAAGTGGGCGGGTCTGGGCAAGAGGTCGCCGCTGGTGGCGGGCGTCTTCGCCTTCTTCCTGCTCGCGATGGCGGGCATCCCGCTGACCTCGGGCTTCGTCGGCAAGCTGGCGGTCTTCTCCGTCGCCCTCGCCGCCGGTGCCTGGCCGGTCGTGATCGCCGCCGTCCTGGCCAGCGTCGTCGCCGCGTACCTCTACATCCGGGTCATCAAGACGATGTACTTCGACGAGCCCGTCGGCGACGGTCCGTCGGTCACGCTGCCGTCCGTCCTGACGGCCGTGACCATCGCCGTGAGCGTCGCGGTGACCCTGATGCTGGGCGTCCTGCCGGGCCCGTTGCTGGATCTGGCAGGGCTTGCGGGAGAATTCATCAGGTGACCACTGCATCAGCTTCTGGTTTGGCCCTGCCCGTCGTCGACGAGGCACTGGCTGCCCGCCTGACCGAACGGCTCCAGGTCGTCGAGCAGCGCCTCTCCGAGCACTGCCGCGCCCGGACGGAGTACGTCTCCAAGGCGGCCGCCCACCTGATGGCGGCGGGGGGCAAGCGGTTCCGGCCGCTGCTGGTCCTGCTGGCCGCCGAGGCGGGGGACAACCCCGAGGCTGAGGAGGTCATCACCGCCGCGTGCGTGGTGGAGCTGACCCACGTGGCGTCGCTCTACCACGACGACGTGATGGACGAGGCGGACCTGCGCCGCGGCGCCGACACGGCCAACGCACGCTGGGACAACAACGTCGCCATCCTCACCGGTGACTTCCTGTTCGGCCGCTCCTCCGAGCTGACCGCCGACCTGGGGCCCGAGGCGGTCCGCATCCAGGCGCAGACCTTCACCCGGCTGGTGGAGGGGCAGATCCTGGAGACCGTCGAGCCGGCGCCCGGCGACGACCCGCTGGAGCACTACCTCGAGGTCGTGGCCGGCAAGACGGGTTCACTGATCGCGACCTCGGCCCGCTACGGCGCCCTGTTCGGCGGGGCGGCCAAGGAGGTCGAGGAGGCGCTGAGCCAGTATGGCGAGATCGTCGGCTCGGCCTTCCAGCTCTCCGACGACATCCTCGACATCGCCTCGGAGTCCGACGAGTCCGGCAAGACGCCCGGCACCGACCTGCGCGAGGGTGTCCCGACGCTGCCGACGCTGATGGCGATGGCCTCGGTCGACCCGGCCGACGACCGGCTCAAGGAGCTCCTGCGCTCCGACCTCACCGACGACGCCCTGCACGCCGAGACCCTCGACCTGCTGCGCAAGCACCCGGCGATGGACCAGGCCAAGGCGTACGTCGTGGCACAGGCCGAGCAGGCGAAGGCGCTGCTCTCGGTGCTGCCGGCCGGCCCGGTCCGCGACGCGCTGGAGGCCTTCGCCGACGTGGTGGCGGTCCGCTCCGCCTGAGGCGTTCCCCGGTGGGTGAGCTCGTCGAAACCACGCCTCAGATGATCGGCTCCAGCCGCAGCTGCGAACGTCGGTGGGCGATCGCCTCCACGGTGAAGATCGTCAGCGCCAACCACACCACGGCGAAGCCGGCCCAGCGCGCCGGCGTCATCACCTCGTGGAAGACCAGCAGCCCGATGGCGAACTGGATGACCGGCGCGATGTACTGCACGATCCCCAGCACCACCAGCTGCACCGACGTCGCCGCCGCCCCGAAGAGCACCAGCGGGACGGCCGTTACCAGCCCGGCGACGACGAAGAGCCAGGAGTGCGCCTCGCCGCTGAAGCCGAAGTGCGAGTCGCCGGCCCACACCAGGTAGCCGATCCATCCAGCCGCGAACGGCAGCAGCATCAGCGTCTCGACCGTCAGGCTCTCCATCGCGCCTGTGTTGGCCTGCTTCTTGGCCAGGCCGTACGTGCCGAACGTGAACGCCAGCGTCAACGCCACCCACGGCGGGCGCCCGTAGTCGAGGGTCAGCACCACCACCGCGACGAAGCCGATGGCCAGGGCCACCCACTGCCAGCGTCGCAGCCGCTCGGAGAGCACCAGGACGCCGAGGAGCATCGTGACCAGCGGGTTGATGAAGTAGCCCAGCGATGCCTCGACGACCCGGTCGTGGTTGACGCCCCAGATGTACACCAGCCAGTTCACCGAGATCAGCGCGGCGCCCACGGTCAGGAACCCCAGGGTGCGGCGGTCGCGGAAGATCGCCCGGACCCCGGCCCAGCGGCCCACCAGGCGGATCACCAGGAGCATCGTCACCGCCGACCAGAGGACCCGGTGCGACAGGATCTCCAGGGCGCCCGCGGGCTGCAGGAGCGGCCAGTACAGGGGGAACAGTCCCCACATCACGTACGCGGCCACGGCGACGCCCAGACCACGTGGAGAGTTGTTCACCCGCTGACTGTATGTGCCGGGCTCGATTACCATGCAGACGACCACCGAAAGTCAGTCCCAGTGACGGTGCCGGCCCACCACTACCGTGCCGCCAGCGACTGGGCGTCATGCAACAGGGGGAAGTTCATGCGGATGTTCCGCGCCATCGCCACGGGCCTGCTGACCGCCGCACTCAGTGTCGGCGGCCTCTCGCTCGTCTCCAGCCCGGCCGAGGCGGCCAAGCCCAAGCGCATCCTGGAGGAGGTCGACCCGACCACCCAGCGCACCGGCTCCCGCACGTACCTCATGACCGGCACGGTGACCCAGCCGCTCACCAACGGCACCGTCGCGCCGTACGCCAACGGCAAGGTCAAGGTGCAGCGCAAGACCTGCAAGGCGTGCAAGTTCAAGACGATCCGGACCATCACGACCGGCACGAAGGGCAAGTACCGCACCACCATCCGCCGCCCCGCCAAGGGCCGCTACTGGTGGCGCGTGGTCGTGCCCGGCAACGCGACGTACGCCGTCACCAACGGCCAGACCTGGGTCGTCGGCACCCGCTGACCCGGTCGCCGACGCTGATCGGCCCGCAGCAGACGCAGAACCCGCCCGGATGGATCCGGGCGGGTTCTCTGCTTGCTTGGGCCGTGTGTCCCCAAGTTGGGTCAGGTGACCCAACGTGGGGTCGATGGGCGAGGGCCCGCCCAAGATGGGGTCAGTGGGAGAGGGTGACAGGCCTCTGAAACCTCTCCCGGTGACCCCAAAAGCGGGCCTGCGTTCCTCGCCTCGACCCTCAGACGACGTGCTGGTCGGTCGCTTCGGGCACTCGACTCGTTCCTCGCCTCGACCCTCAGACGACGTGCTGGTCGGTCGCTTCGGGCACTCGACTCGTTCCTCGCCTCGACCCTCAGACGACGGTCCACGTGTCGCCGGCGTTGATCAGCGACTCCAGACGCTCCGTACGGCTGCCCGTCAGGTTGGTCTGCGCCCCGGCGACCTGGGCGCGGGCGCCGTCGTCGTAGGTGGGGCGTTCGACCTGGCGGAAGATGCCGATGGGGGACTGGTTGAGGTAGCCGGAGTCGGTGAGTCGGCTGATGGCGAAGGCGGTGGAGGGGTCGGGGTTGTGGGCGTCGTGGATGACGATGTCGGCGGTGTCGGCGTCGGCGGTGGCGACGACGCGTACGCCGCCGTTTGCGCGGTCGCGGACGACGGCCTTGGTGCCGAGTCCGGTGGTCTCGTCGACGGCGCCGAAGGTGACGGGCTGGCCGTGCACGAGCGGGATGATCGCGTCCTGCTTTGTGTCGTTGTTCTTGATGGCGTCGAAGGCGCCGTCGTTGAAGATGGGGCAGTTCTGGTAGATCTCGACCAGGGAGGTGCCGCGGTGGGCTGCGGCCGCGGAGAGCACCGAGGTGAGGTGCTTGCGGTCGGAGTCGATGGTGCGGGCCACGAAGGAGGCTTCGGCGCCGAGTGCCAGGGAGACCGGGTTGAAGGGGTGGTCGACCGAGCCCATGGGGGTGGACTTGGTGACCTTGCCGGTCTCGCTGGTGGGGGAGTACTGGCCCTTGGTGAGTCCGTAGATGCGGTTGTTGAAGAGCAGGATGTTGAGGTTGACGTTGCGGCGCAGGGCGTGGATGAGGTGGTTGCCGCCGATGGACAGTGCGTCGCCGTCGCCGGTGATGACCCAGACCGAGAGGTCCTCGCGGGCGGTGGCGATGCCGGTGGCGATGGAGGGTGCGCGGCCGTGGATGGAGTGCATGCCGTAGGTGTCGAGGTAGTACGGGAACCTCGAGGAGCAGCCGATGCCGGAGACGAAGACGATGTTCTCGCGGCGCAGGCCGAGGTCGGGCAGGAAGGACTGGACGGCCTTGAGGACGGCGTAGTCGCCGCAGCCGGGGCACCAGCGGACCTCCTGGTCGGAGGTGAAGTCCTTGCCGGTCTGCTTCTCGTCGGTGGTGGGTACGAGCTCGACGCCCGAACGCAGCCCCGGCAGACCCAGGTCGATGCTCATCAGTTCTCTTCCTTCGTGGCAGGGGTGAGGTCGACCGCGATGCCCTCGGCGTCGGCGACGAGGCCGCCGATGACGTCGGCGAGGACGGCCGCCTTGAGCGGGAGGCCGCGGACCTCGTTGTAGCCGATCGCGTCGACGAGGTACTTCGCGCGCAGCAGCATGGAGAGCTGGCCGAGGTTCATCTCGGGCACGAGCACCTTGTCGTACCGCTTGAGGATCTCGCCCAGGTCCTTGGGGAACGGGTTGAGGTGACGCAGGTGCGTCTGGGCCACGTTGTAACCGGCCTTGCGCACACGGCGCACGCCGGCGCCGATCGGGCCGTACGTCGAGCCCCAGCCGATGACGAGGACCTTCGCCTCGCCGGACGGGTCATCGACCTCGAGCGGGGGCAGCGAGTCGGCGATGGCGTCGACCTTCGCCTGACGCAGCCGCACCATCTTGTCGTGGTTGGCCGGGTCGTAGGAGATGTTGCCGGTCTGGTCGGCCTTCTCGATGCCGCCGATGCGGTGCTCGAGTCCGGCCACGCCCGGGGGTGCCCACGGGCGGGCGAGGGTCTCGGGGTCGCGGGCGTACGGGAGGAACTCCTCGCCCTCGGCCGGCGCGGTCGCGAACGCCGGGTCGATGGCGGGCAGCTCGTCGAGGCCGGGGATGCGCCACGGCTCGGAGCCGTTGGCCAGGTAGCCGTCGCTCAGCAGCATGACCGGGGTGCGGTACGTGACCGCGATCCGGCACGCCTCGACGGCGGCGGAGAAGGAGTCGCCCGGCGAGGACGGCGCGACCACGGGGACGGGCGCCTCGCCGTTGCGGCCGAACATCGCCTGCAGCAGGTCGGACTGCTCGGTCTTGGTCGGCAGACCCGTCGACGGGCCGCCGCGCTGCACGTTGACCACCACGAGCGGGAGCTCGGTCATCACGGCCAGGCCGATCGCCTCGCCCTTGAGTGCGATGCCCGGGCCCGAGGTGGTGGTGACGCCGAGGTGCCCGGCGAACGAGGCGCCGATCGCGGCACCCACGCCGGCGATCTCGTCCTCGGCCTGGAACGTGGTGACGCCGAACGACTTGTGCTTGCTCAGCTCGTGGAGGATGTCCGAGGCCGGCGTGATCGGGTACGTGCCCAGGAAGACCGGCAGGTCGGACTGGACGCCGCCGGCGATGAGGCCGTACGCCAGCGCCAGGTTGCCGGTGATGTTGCGGTACGTGCCCGGAGACATCACGGCCGGCTTGACCTCGTACCGCACCACGAAGGTCTCGGTGGTCTCGCCGAAGTTCCAGCCGGCCTTGAACGCGGTGATGTTGGCGTCGCGGATGTCGGCGTTCTTGGCGAACTTCTTGGTGAGGAACTCGGTGGTCGGCTCGGTCGGGCGGCCGTACATCCACGACAGCAGGCCGAGCGCGAACATGTTCTTGGCGCGGGCGGCGTCCTTGCGGGACAGGCCGTACTCCTTGACCGCCTCGACCGTCATCCCGGTCAGGTCGACGGTGTGCACCTGGAACTCACCCAGCTCGGAGCCGGCGTCGCCCAGCGCGTCGAGCGGGTTGGAGGCGTAGCCGGCCTTGTCGAGGTTGCGCTTGGTGAAGTCGTGGGTGTCCACGATGATCGCCGCGCCCTTGGGCAGGTCGCCCAGGTTGGCCTTGAGCGCGGCCGGGTTCATCGCGACCAGCACGTCGGGGGCGTCACCCGCGGTGAGGATGTCGTGGTCGGCGAAGTGCACCTGGAACGACGAGACGCCCGGGATGGTGCCCTGGGGAGCGCGGATCTCCGCGGGGAAGTTGGGCAGCGTCACCAGGTCGTTGCCGAAGACGGCCGACTCCTGCGTGAACCGGTCGCCCGTCAGCTGCATGCCGTCACCGGAGTCGCCGGCGAACCGGATGATCACCCGGTCGAGCTGCTTGACCTGCTTGGGCTGGACCACGGAACTTTCGGTCACCACACGCCTGCTTCCTACATCTGTCGTTCTGACCCTGGGGCGAGCGGAGCATACCGAGAGTATGAACAAAGTGGAACGGGTTCCATTTCGCGCTCGTGTCGCCTCCGGCCAGCGTAACTCTCGCGGGGCCGGAGCCCGGGGACTTGTCGCCAACTGGACCGCTGGTCCTGAGGCCCCCGTCTCAAAACAGCGCGTTGCGCTAGAAACTTACGTAAGTCATGTAATCTCCTCAACATTGCTCGCGATCGGTTGCGGGCACACCACCCCAAGGAGTTTCCATGTCCATCACCCGCAAGGCAGCCAAGCGCCTCGGCGTAGCCGTCTCCCTCGCAGGTCTGTTGGGTCTCGCCGCGTGCGGCGGCTCCAGCAGCGGTTCGAGCGAGGACGACGAGAACACGATCAGCATCGTCGGGTTCGCCGTTCCCGAGGCGGCCAACAAGAACATCGCCGAGGAGTTCGTCAAGACCGACGCCGGCAAGGGCGTGACGTTCAAGACCTCGTACGGCGCCTCCGGCGACCAGTCGCGCGCCGTGGAGGCCGGCCTCGATGCCGACTACGTGCACTTCTCCGTCGCCTCCGACGTCACCCGTCTCGTGGACTCCGGCCAGGTCTCCGACACCTGGGACGACGGCGAGAACAAGGGTGTCGTGTCCCGCTCGGTCGTCGTGTTCGGCGTGCGTGAGGGCAACCCCAAGAACATCAAGACGTGGGACGACCTGGTCAAGCCGGGCGTCGAGATCGTCACGCCCAACCCGGCCTCCTCGGGCGCCGCGCGCTGGAACGCGCTGGCCGCGTACGGCCAGGTGACGGCCAACGGTGGCTCCGAGCAGGAGGCCAGCGACTACATCGACAAGTTCTTCGCCAACGTCGTCTCGCTGCCCGGCTCGGGCCGCGACGCGACCACCGCGTTCCTCGGTGGGACCGGTGACGTGCTGATGGCCTACGAGAACGAGGCGATCCTGGCCGCGCAGAACGGTGAGGGCTTCGAGTACATCATCCCGGAGACCACCCTGCTCATCGAGAACCCGGGCGCTGTCCTCGAGGACGCCACGCCCAAGGCGCAGGACTGGCTGGACTTCGTGCTCTCCGACGAGGGCCAGAAGCAGTTCGCCCTGACCGGCTTCCGCCCGATCCGCGACGACGTCGACTTCGGCGGCACCGTCGAGGGCGCGACCGACCCGAGCAACCCGTTCCCCGAGGTGCCGCACCTGCTCACCGTCGAGAACGACTTCGGCAGCTGGGGTGAGCTCAGCACGAAGTACTTCGACGAGGAGAACGGGATCGTGACCAAGGCCATCGCCAAGTCTGGCAAGGGCGAATGAGCACTGCCGCACCTGCGGTGACCGGTCGGCCGACGCGCACGCGTCGGCCGACCACCACTCTCACAGCCAGCTCCGGGATCGGTCTCGGCGTGGCGATGATCTGGTTCAGCCTGCTGGTCCTGATCCCGCTCTGCGCCGTCATCGTCACCGCCTCGGACGCTGGCTGGGAGGGTTTCTGGCGTACTGTCACGAACGAGCAGACGTCAGCGGCGATCCGCCTCACGCTCACGCAGGCGGTTCTGGTCACCCTGGTCAACATCGTCATGGGCACCCTCATCGCCTGGGTGCTCGTCCGGGACCACTTCCCCGGCAAGGCCGTGCTCGAGGTCCTCATCGACATCCCGTTCGCGCTGCCCACCATCGTGGCCGGCCTGGTGCTGCTCTCGTTGTACGGCGGGGGCGGTCCCCTGGGCATGGACGTCGCGAACACGCGGCAGAGCGTCTTCCTGGCGTTCCTGTTCGTGACACTGCCGTTCGTGGTCCGGATGGTGCAGCCGGTGCTCGCCGAGCTCGAGCGTGACGTCGAGGAGGCAGCTGCCTCCCTGGGCGCCAGCGGGTTCACGATCTTCCGCCGCATCATCCTGCCGAGCCTGGTCCCGGCCATCACGGCCGGCGCCGCGCTCTCGTTCGCGCGCGGGGTCAGCGAGTACGGCTCGCTGGTGCTGCTCTCGGGCAACCTGCCGTTCAAGACCGAGGTCACCTCGGTCCGCATCCTCGGCAGCATCGAGAACAACAACCTCGCCGCCGCCGCGTCGACCGCGACGGTGCTGCTGGTGATCTCACTGGCGGTGATCGTGCTGCTCGACGTGATCTCCAGGAGGGTGGCGCGCCGTGGCTAGCACCGTCTCGAGCCCCAGCGGCACCAGCGGCGGCGCGCTGGTGCTGCGCTGGGCACTGCGTCTCATCGCGGTCGCGTACCTGTTCTTCCTGGTGGCCTGGCCGGTCTCGCTGGTCGTCACGAACACCTTCGAGGGAGGACCCGGCGCGCTGCAGGGGGTGCTGGCCGACCCCGACATCCAGGTCGCGCTGCGGCTCAGTGCCGTCGCCGCCCTGTGCGCGGTGGCCATCAACACCGTGTTCGGCGTGGGGGTCTCGCTGCTGCTGGTGCGGCACGAGTTCCCCGGCAAGCGCATCCTGAGCGCGTTGCTGGACCTGCCGATGTCGGTCTCGCCGATCGTGGTGGGTCTCGCCCTCGTCCTCGTGTACGGCGGCCGTGACGGCTGGTTCGGGCCGACCCTGGAGTCGGCCGGCTTCCGGGTGATCTTCTCGACGCCCGGCATCGTCATGGCGACCGCGTTCGTGGCCCTGCCGCTGGTCATCCGTGAGGTGGTCCCCGTCCTGACCGAGCTCGGCGCCGACGCCGAGCAGGCGGCCCGCAGCCTGGGCGCCAACGGGTGGCAGACCTTCTGGCGGATCACCCTGCCCGGCATCAAGTGGGCGATCGTGTACGGCGTGGTGCTGAGCCTGGCCCGCTCCCTGGGCGAGTTCGGGGCGGTCAAGGTCGTCTCCGGCAACGTCCTGGGGGAGACCCGTACGGCCACCCTCGTCGTCGAGGAGAAGTACCTCAACTTCGCCCAGCAGGAGGCGTACGCGGTCGCGTTCCTCCTCGCGATGGTCTCGGTGGTCTGCATCGTCGTCGTCGCC
>NZ_JBJEHY010000078.1:0-14494 GCF_051876515.1 Nocardioides sp.
TGGCGGTCACCGGCATCCGCGAGATGTCGACGATCACCACCCCGCCCGAGGAGCGGCACCCGGTGCTCACCTACGTCGGGGCGTACGAGGACCGGCAGGTGGTGGCCGCGATCCGGCGCGAGCTGCTGCGCGACGGCCAGGTCTTCTACATCCACAACCGCGTCAACTCGATCGAGAAGGCGGCGGCCAAGCTGCGCGAGCTGGTGCCCGAGGCCCGCGTGGCCACCGCGCACGGCCAGATGAACGAGAAGCAGCTCGAGCAGGTCATGCTCGACTTCTGGGAGAAGCGCTTCGACGTGCTGGTCTGCACGACCCTGGTCGAGTCCGGCCTCGACGTGTCCAACGCCAACACGATGATCATCGAGCGCGCCGACAACCTGGGCCTCTCCCAGCTGCACCAGCTGCGCGGTCGCGTCGGGCGCTCCCGCGAGCGCGCGTACGCCTACTTCCTCTACCCGGCCGAGAAGCCGCTCACCGAGACCGCCCACGAGCGGCTCGCGACGCTGGCCCAGCACTCCGACCTCGGCGGCGGCATGGCGATCGCGATGAAGGACCTCGAGATCCGAGGGGCCGGCAACCTGCTGGGCGGGCAGCAGTCCGGCCACATCGCCGACGTCGGTTTCGACCTGTACGTGCGCCTGGTCGGGGAGGCGGTGGCCGACTTCAAGGGTGAGGCGGCCGACGAGCTCGCCGAGGTGCGCATCGAGCTGCCCGTCGACGCCCACCTGCCGCACGACTACATCTCCTCGGAGCGGCTGCGTCTGGAGATGTACAAGCGCCTGGCCGAGGTGCGCACCAACGATGACGTCGACGCGATCCGCGACGACCTGCTCGACCGGTACGGCAAGCCGCCGCTGGTCGTGGAGTCGCTGCTCTTCGTGGCGATGTTCCGGGCCCGGGCCCGCCAGGCCCGGATCGGGGAGGTGACGGTGCAGGGCAAGTACGTCCGGTTCGCCCCCGTCGACCTGCCGGACTCCCGCGTCGTACGCCTCCAGCGGGTGTACCCGAAGAGCATCGTGAAGCCTGCCACCTCGACGGTGCTGGTGCCGCGGCCGCAGACCGCAGTCGTCGGGGGACGCCCCATCGATGGGATCGCCCTGCTTGAATGGGCACGCGGCGTCATCGAGGCCGTCATCGATCCACGAGACGCCTGAGCGTCCGAGCAGTTCCGTCCGTCCGGTCACCCCTGCGGCCGGAGACGTCCCCAAGGAGAGACCAGTGAGCGTGCCCCGAGTCAAGACCCTCGCAGTTCTCGGCGTCAGCGTCCTCGCGCTCGCCGGGTGCGGCAGCGCCCGCCCCGGCGTGGCCGTCGAGGTCGACGGCAAGACGGTCTCGCTGTCCGAGGTGGACGCCACCGCCCAGGCGCTGTGCGACGGTCTGGCCCCGCTCAACGAGCAGGCGGGCGGCAACCAGCCGCGCCACGACGCGGGCTCCACGGCGGCCGCGGTCGCGCTGCAGGGTCTGCTGGCCGACCTCCTGGACGAGGAGTACGACATCTCCCCGTCCGCAGCCTTCACCGCCCAGGTCGAGGCGATGCGGGCCGACGCCGTTGCCCAGGGCGTGGCGGAGGAGCACGTGGACGAGATCGTCGACGCACTCGCCAACCAGTACCGCCTCGCCGACGCCCAGGCCCAGGTCGGTGCCGCCGCCATGGCCGCCCAAGGCACCACCGACATCGACCAGCAGCAGGCCCAGGAACTCGGGGGCACGCTGCTCGCGGGCTGGTTCGCGGAGCGCGACATCGAGATCGACCCCCGCTTCGGACTGTCCTTCGAGGGTGGCACGCCGGTCCTGGCCGACACCCGCACCAGCACCGCCGTCAGCGACCTCGCGGTGCTCGCCGCGGACGGCGAGCGCGCGGCCGAGCTGCCCCGCAACCTGCTGTGCACCAGCGACTGATCGAGCCGCTGTGACCGAGGGCGACGGCGCGTCCGGTCGTACGGGCTCCACCGACCCGGTCGGGGAGTTCGTCGCCGTGATGCGGCGCCTGCAGGTCGAGTGCTCCTGGAAGGCGACGCAGACGCACGAGTCGTTGGCGCGCTACCTCCTGGAGGAGACGTACGAGACCCTCGAGGTCCTCGACAGCGGTGACCCCGTTGCGCTGCGCGAGGAGCTGGGTGACCTGCTCCTGCAGGTGGTCCTGCACTCCGTGATGGCCGAGCGGGACGGCGAGTTCACCTTCGACGAGGTGGTCACCGGCATCACGGCCAAGATGGTGCGCCGCAACCCGCACGTCTTCGCCACGGGGGAGGGCCAGGAGCTCTCGCCCGAGGAGGTCGACGAGCTGTACCAGCGGGCCAAGGACACCGAGAAGCAGCGCGGGTCGGTCCTGGAGGGCATCCCGGCTGCGTTGCCGGCGCTGCTGCACGCCGACAAGGTGGCCGAGCGGCTCGCCCGCGCCGGGCAGCCGCTGACGGTCGCGTCCCGGGACGCGGTCGCCGCGGAGCAGGCCGAGGACGTGGGCGAGGCCCTGCTCGCGCTGGTGCTCCGGGCCCGCGCTGAGGGCACGGACCCGGAGCAGGCGTTGCGGCGCGCGGTGGCGCGCCGGGTCAGCGCACCCGGAGCCTGACCTTCGGCGACGTCGAGGCCTTCCACGCGTCGCTGCCGCGCAGGGCCGCCCGCAGGAGGTGGGTCCCGCGGGACAGTCGCACCTTCACGACCGCGCGCCCCTTCTCGAGCCGTACGGTCCGCAGCGTGGTGCCGGCGTCGGTGAGCACGACCTTGCCGGTCACCGGGCCCTTGCCGGAGGCCGGCCTCGCAGAGACGCTCAGCCGGTAGGTGCGGGCACCGACCTTGGTCACCGTCAGCTTCGTGCGGGTGGCGCGCGGGGCGGTGGGCGGGGTGGTCGTGGCGAACACGTCGGTGGCGCGCCCCAGACGCAGCAGCTGGGTCTCCCCGGTGGCGTCCTTGAGCCCGTCGTTGTCGGTGACCGCGTACACCTGGCCGTCGGCACCGACGGTGAGGCCCTCGAGCTTCTCCTGGGTCCACCCGTTCAGGTCCCGCAGCGCGGGGAGCACGTCCACGGCCAGCCGCTTGGTGACGGCGACCGGGGCCGCCGCACTGCCGCCGGTGGCGGGGAGGTCGACGGTGTAGACGCGCTTGAGGGCTGCCGTGGTGCCCATCTGCTTGTCACGCTCGATGACCGCGACGGTGTCGGAGTCGACCGTGGTGATCTCCGAGAGGCCCGTCCAGTCCCCGGCCACGCTCGTCGACTCGAGCTGGTAGGCGAACCAGGTCCACTCGCCGGTGGCGGGGACGTACCGGCCGATCCGTGCGACGCCGGGGCCGTCGACCTCGCCGGTCGCGGCGGCGGTGTCGGTGAACAACGGTCGCTGGAGGACGACGTGGACGACCTCCTCGGCGCCCGAACCGCTGGCCGTCACCCCCTCCAGGCCCCACTTGCCGACCTTCGCGGTGATCTCGGCGGGCAGCTGGACCTCCTCGGCGATCGTGCCGTCGGCCCGCAGCCGGACGAGGGCGTTCGCGGTGCCGGTGGCCCCCTCGACCGCGGCCCAGAAGCCCCCGTCGGGGCGGGCGTGCAGGCCCTCGACGTCCAGTGCCGGCGTGGAGCCGTCGGCCCGCCTCACCTCCACGACGCGGTCGATGACGGCCGGGTGGGAGGAGACGTCGAGCTTGTACAGGCGCGCGGTCCTGTAGGCCGCGTCGCTGGCCGCCCACAGGGCACCGGCGTTGCCGGGCGCGGCGGAGAGTGCTCCCAGAGCGCCCCAGCCGATGGGCTGGCCGTTCGACTCCTCGGCGGAGACGATGCTGGGGAACGCGGGACGGTCCTCGCCGTACGCGTAGACACCGACGCTGGCGCGGACGCCCACGGCGGCCTCGTCGGTCTCGGAGGACACGATGAACAGGTCCCGTCCGGGCACCGGCAGCAGCCCCTCGGGGCCGTTGGTGGTCGGCAGCGCCTGCTCGAACACGGGGTGGGCCGGGTCGGTCAGGTCGTACACGGCGACGAGGTTGCTGCGCTCGGAGCCGACGAACCCGCGGCGCTTGCCGCCGATGGTGGCCACCGCGAGGCCCTCGGGCTCGGCGCCCTTCTTGGCGGCCCGGTCGTTGTTGTGCATCCCGTGGGCGGTGACGATCTTCTCGAACGTGTTGCCGGCGTCCCAGACGACGTCGCCGGTGGTGGTGTCGAAGACGGTCCACCCGCGGGTGCCGCCCTTCCAGTCGCCCTCGTTGGCGGTGGCCACGTGGGTCTCGTCGACCCAGGCGACCGCGTCGGGCTCGCGCGGGGCGGTGACCGTGCCGGTGGGGTTGAACAGTCCGTCCTTGGTGGTGTCGACGCCGCTCACGGTGGCGGTTCCTGCGGAGAAGGCTGACTCGACCGTGCCCGTGGGCAGGTCGATGACGGCGATGCCGTTGTTCTCCTGCAGGGTCACGACGGCCTTGTTGGCCTCGTTCACCGCGACGTACTCCGGCTCGGCGTCCTGGGGCGTGTCCAGCCCTGCGAGGTCGGAGCTGGTGAGGTCGACCCGGCGGTTGGTCCAGGCGGCGGGGGCGCCGACGAGGTCGAGGACCTGGACGAAGCCCGCGGGCGCCTGGGGGAGACCGCCGTCGCCGAGCTCCTCGTCGCGCTGGTTCTCGATGGCGATCGCTGCGTACGCCTGGTCGGGGCTGATCGCGACGGAGTCGGGCTGGCCGCCGAGGTCGATGCTGCGCACCTTGGTCCGGTCCGCGACGGTGTAGACGTCGACGCGTCCGCGCGGGGCGGTGAGGTCGCCGCCGGTCTCGTCGACCACGACCAGCAGGTACGGCCCGACCACCGCCACCGAGGTGGGCTGGTCGTCGGCGTGGCCCGGCACGGCGAGGTCGATGGTGCCGCGTCCCACGGGGGAGGCGGGGTCGGTGATGTCCAGGAAGCCGATCCGCTGCCCCAGCGCGTCGGTGTAGACCACGGTGCGGCCGTCCTCGGTGACGGCCGAGATCTCGGCGACCGTCGGGTCCGAGGCGGGTGTCCCGGCGGGGACGTTGCGGAAGACCGGGTACGTGGCGACCCGGTCGAACCCGCCGGCCGTGGGCGTGGACGCCACGGTGCCGACCACGGCCGCGTCGGCCAGGGTCGCGTCCGCGGCCGGCGCTGCGGTGCCGGGTTGCGCGAGCACCAGCAGGGAGAGGGGGAGGGCGGCGGCAGCGAGGCTGGCCGCGGCTCGTCGTCGGAACATCCGAGCGCCTTTCGTGAGGTCCGGCCCGGCGGGCAGGAGACGCCCGGATGGTTGCGGCCGCTGGTGGAGCGGCGGTGACGTCCACGTGAACGCCGACGGTCGGGGCGCGGACACCTCAGCGACGGCGCAGCACCAGCCACCGTCCGACGAGTCCGATGGCGAGTACGAGCAGCCCCGCTCCGAGGGACGTCGGTGGCAGGGTGGCAGAGAGCACCACGCATCCGGTCATCCCGGCCACCTGCAGCGCCCGCGGCCAGCGCCGTTGGTGGGCGGGCTGGGCGAACGCGGCGGCGTTGGCGACGAAGTAGTAGACGAGGACGCCGAAGGACGAGAAGCCGATCGCCCCGCGGAGGTCGACCAGGCACACCAGCGCCACCACAGCCGCAGCCACGGCCAGCTGCGCCCGGTCCGGCACCCGGTGCACCGGGTCGACGTGCGCGAGCGGCCGCGGCAGGTCGGCCTCGCGCGCCATCGCCAGCATCGTTCGGCCCACCCCGGCCAGCAGGGCCAGGAGCGCGCCGAGACTCGCGGTCACGGCTCCCAGCCGCACCCAGCCGGACGCCCAGTCCGCCCCGACGGCCTGGGTGGCGTCGGCCAGTGGGGCGGTGCTCGTCGTGACGGCGGCGCCCAGCGCCGCCAGCACGGTCGTGCCCACGGCGAGGTAGACCGCCGCCGTGATGCCGAGCGCTGAGCCGATCGCACGGCCCAGCACCTCCGGGCGCCGTACCTCCTCGGCGAGCGTGGCGATGCGGGCGTACCCGGCGAACGTGAAGAAGAGCAGCCCGGCGCCCTGCAGCAGCCCGCGGGCGTCCCCGGGCGCCAGGGCGACGACGCCGTGCGGTGGTCCGGCCGTACGCACCACGACGACGAACCCCACCAGCACGCACAGCGTCACCGCGACCAGCACGGTCGCGACGGTCGCGGTGCGCGTGATGCCGCGCAGGTTCGCCACGCTGAGCGCGACCACCGCCAGCACCGCGGCGACGGGCTGCCAGGCGGGCTGGGCGGGGAGCAGGTAGGCGGCGAAGGCCATCGCCATCGCGGCGCAGGAGGCGGTCTTGCCCACCACGAACCCCCAGCCTGCACAGAAGCCCCACCAGGGTCCGAGCACCACGCGGCCGAAGAGGTACGAGCCCCCGCTCGCCGGGTGTGCGGAGGCGAGCTGCGCGGAGGCGGTGGCGTGGCACAGTGCCAAGGCCCCGGCGATCGTGAGCGACCCCACGAGCCACGACCCTGCTGCCTGGGCGGCAGGGCCCCAGGCGACGAAGACCCCGGCGCCGAGCATCGCTCCCAGCCCCACCAGCGTCGCCCCACGGGTGCCGAGGTGACGGGCGAGGGACGGTTCGGTGCTCACCGCAGCAGTGTGGGGCACCGGGGTGAACGCAGGGTGGCGTCTCGCGGGACGCGCCGGCGGGCGTCCCGGACGGCGAGGGCGGGGGCGGTCGGCGACCCGGCGTTGGAGGCCTGCGGCAGGATCGGCGCATGCGACGCACTGCCACCTGCCTCCTGCTCGCGGCAGCGCTCGCACTGACGGCCTGCACCACCAGCGCGGGTGACGACCAGGACCGCAGGGACGCGAGCGTCGCCGCCGAGGCCGCGCAGCGGACCGGGCTGGAGACGGCGCCGCGGCTGCCCGGCAAGGTCCTGGACACCGTGGGGGTGGTGACCGCGAACTCGTACTGGCGCGTCACGCCGGAGCAGGCCGCGGACGACTGGCGCCGGCTGACCGCGCGCAGGGACGTCGACCTGATCGGCTGGCAGGAGGCCAACTCGGCGCACTTCCGGTCCTTGGCGGACGAGTACGCCGAGAAGGGGTGGACGACCTGGCAGTACGAGGGCGCCCGCACCTCGGGACCGGTGGCCCTGGCGATCACGTACCGCAGCGACGTCTGGGAGCTGGGCGAGGTCACGTGGCAACGTGTCCACGGCCTGCAGGGCCGGCGCGAGGCGCAGGACACCGACGACAAGTTCCCGCCGCGCTGGATCGTCGTCGCCGAGCTGACCCACCGTGCCAGCGGCCGTACGGTCACGCTCGTCAACACCCACCTCGACCACGCCATCGAGACCGGGCAGGAGTTCGCCGACACCCGCAACGGCCGCGCCGCCCGCAAGCACCTGCGGATGCTGGCGACGGTGTGGCGCACCGCGCCCGGTGAGGTCGTCGTCGGCACGGGCGACTACAACTTCGACCACCACGACGACTCGGTGGCCCGGCCGCAGGGCGGGATCACCGACCTCTTCGACGGGCTCGCGGTCTCCTCGTACGAGGCCCTGGGCTACGCGGGGCTCACGCCGTCCCTGCGCACCCGCTGGATCGACTACGTCTTCCTCACCGCGGCCTCGTTGAAGGGGGAGTCCGGCACCGGGACGGCCCAGTTCGCGCGCCACCGGGTGCTGGAGGGCTACCACGCGGACCACCACCCGGTGCTGGCCCGGATCCGGCTGTACCGCTGAGCCCGCGGCCGCGCTGTCCACCGGTCACGGCCGCCCCAGCCCGCGCGCGCGACGGTCGGTAGGCTGACCTCCCGAAAGCCGCAGAGCAAGCGGTCCACCGGTTCCACCTCGTACAGGAGCAACACCATGGCTTCCATCGCAGCTGTCGGCGCGCGCGAGATCCTCGACTCCCGCGGCAACCCCACCGTCGAGGTGGACGTCCTCCTCGAGGACGGTTCCATGGGCCGTGCGGCGGTCCCCAGCGGCGCCTCCACCGGCGCCTTCGAGGCCGTCGAGCTGCGTGACGGCGGCGACCGCTACCTCGGCAAGGGTGTGCAGAACGCGGTCAAGGGCGTGGTCGAGCAGATCGCCGAGGAGATCCTGGGCATCGACGCCGACGACCAGCGCCTCATCGACCAGACGATGCTCGACCTCGACGGCACCCCCAACAAGGCCAAGCTGGGCGCCAACGCCATCCTCGGCGTCTCCCTGGCCACCGCCCGCGCCGCGGCCGAGTCGGCCGGCCTGCCGCTGTACCGCTACGTCGGTGGCCCCAACGCGCACGTGCTCCCCGTCCCGATGATGAACATCCTCAACGGTGGCGCCCACGCCGACACCAACGTGGACATCCAGGAGTTCATGATCGCGCCGATCGGCGCCGCCACCTTCCGCGAGGCGCTGCAGCAGGGCACCGAGGTCTACCACGCGCTCAAGTCCGTCCTGAAGAAGCAGGGCCTGGCGACCGCCGTGGGTGACGAGGGCGGCTTCGCCCCCGACCTGCCCTCCAACCGTGCCGCCCTCGACCTGATCGCCTCGGCGATCGAGTCCACCGGCCTGAAGGTCGGCCGCGACGTCGCCCTGGCCCTCGACGTGGCCGCCTCGGAGTTCTGCACCGACGGCGTGTACACCTTCGAGACCCAGGCCAAGTCGGCCGCCGACATGAGCGCCTACTACGCCGAGCTCGTCGCCGCGTACCCGATCGTCTCCATCGAGGACCCGCTGGACGAGGACGACTGGGACGGCTGGAAGACGCTCACCGACGCCCTGGGCTCCAAGACCCAGCTGGTCGGTGACGACCTCTTCGTCACCAACGTCGAGCGCCTGCAGCGCGGCATCAGCGGCGGCCAGGCCAACGCGATGCTCGTCAAGGTCAACCAGATCGGCTCGCTGTCGGAGACCCTCGACGCCGTCGACCTGGCCCACCGTGCCGGCTACCGCAACATGATGAGCCACCGTTCCGGCGAGACCGAGGACACCACCATCGCCGACCTCGCGGTGGCCACCAACTGCGGCCAGATCAAGACCGGTGCCCCGGCCCGCTCCGAGCGCGTCGCGAAGTACAACCAGCTCCTGCGCATCGAGGACGAGCTCGGTGCTGCCGCCCGGTACGCCGGTGCGGCCGCGTTCCCGCGCTTCGCTGGCTGATCGGGGCACACTGGCCCCATGCCGAGTTCTTCCGACGCACGGTCCCCGCGCCGCCGCACCTCCGGCGACAGCCGTGGACCCAGCACCCGCCCGGGTGCGCGACCCGCGCAGTCGGGTCGACGCACCGGGTCGGCGGAGAACCTCGAGGAGACTGCCGCCTGGACCGGCCCGCTGACCGCGGTGGGCCGGTCCGGTGCGTCCGCCGACGAGCGCTCGCGCGCCCGGCCCACCGGACGGCTGGGGATCCTGCTGCTGGTGGTCGCGGTGCTGGTGGTGTCGTACGCCTCGTCGTTGCGCGCCTACCTCGTCCAGCGTGACCACATCGCCTCCACCAAGGCCGAGATCGCCGAGCGGCAGTCGCGCATCAGCGCCCTGGAGCGCGAGAAGCAGCGCTGGGAGGACCCGGCGTACGTCCAGGCGCAGGCCACCAAGCTGGGCTACGTCAAGATCGGCGAGGTCGGGTTCCTGGTCCTCGACGAGGACGGGTCGCCGCTGGAGAGCGAGGTGGAGCTCTCCGACCCCGACGACGTGCTGAGGACCACGCCGACCCCGTGGTGGTCGAAGGCGTGGGCGTCCATGGAGTCGGCCGGCGACCCGCCGACCGAGGCCGAGAAGCTCCAGACCGACAAGATCATCGACGGAACGAAGAAGTGAACGACGCTGCAGCCGACCGTAGCTCCGACGAGCACGGCAACAACCCCGCGATCGACCCCGCCGACGTGGCGGCCATCGCCGACCAGCTGGGGCGCGCTCCCCGCGGCATCGAGGCCGTGGGCCACCGCTGCCCGTGTGGCAACCCGGACGTGGTGACCACCCGGCCACGGCTGCCCAACGGCACCCCGTTCCCCACCACCTTCTACCTGACCTGCCCGCGGGCGGCCTCCCTCATCGGCACCCTGGAGGGTTCGGGGCTGATGAAGGAGATGCAGGCGCGTCTGGGGGAGGACCCCGAGCTCGCGGCCGCGTACACCGCTGCCCACGAGCAGTACCTCGCGTTCCGCTACTCGCTGGGTGAGGTGCCGGAGATCGAGGGCATCTCCGCGGGTGGCATGCCCGACCGCGTGAAGTGCCTGCACGTGCTCGCCGGTCACGCGCTGGCCGCCGGCCCCGGGGTCAACCCGCTCGGTGACGAGGTGCTGGAGCGCCTGGGCGAGTGGTGGTCGGCGGGACCCTGCGTCGGGGAGTGCGCGCCCGGCGACGGTCCGCAGGCATGAGCACCGGCCCGGTCGCCGCGATCGACTGCGGCACCAACTCGATCAAGCTCCTGATCGCCGACTTCCCCCGTGTGCTGGTGCGCACCTCGCGCGTCGTACGGCTGGGGCAGGGTGTCGACGAGACCGGTCGCCTGGCCGACGAGGCGCTGGAGCGTACGTTCGCCGCGCTCGACGAGTTCGTCGGCATCATCGCCCAGCACGAGGTCCCCACCGAGCGCATCCGCTTCTGCGCGACCTCGGCGACGCGCGACTCCGAGAACTCCGCCGTCTTCACCGACGGGGTGCTCGCCCGACTCGGCGTCCAGCCGCAGGTGCTGTCCGGCGAGGAGGAGGCCGCGCTGGTCTTCGCGGGAGCGACCGGCTTCGTCGAGCCGGCGCCGCCGTCCCCGGTCCTGGTGGTCGACATCGGTGGCGGCTCGACCGAGCTGGTCGTGGGTGACGAGTCCGGTCCCCGGCACGCGATCTCGCTGGACATCGGCGGCGTACGGCTCCACGAGCGCCACCTGCACACCGACCCGCCGACGGCCGCGGAGATCGAGGCGTGCACGGCCGACATCGACGCCGCCCTCGACCTGGCCGCGGAGCGTGCCGGGGTCGACGTGGCCAGCGCGGCGTCCGTGATCGGCACGTCGGGGACGATCAAGACGATCGCGGCCGGCCTGCTCCACCTGGCCTCCTTCGACCGCGACGCCATCGACGGCTCCCACCTCACGCTCGCCGCGACGCACACCTACGTCGAGGACCTGCTCGCCATGACCGTCGCCCAGCGGCGCGAGCTGCCGTACATGCACCCCGGCCGCGCCGACGTCGCCGGCGCCGGCGGGCTGATCTGGTCGCGCATCCTGGCGCGTGCGACCACCGGTGACTACGTCGTCTCCGAGGCCGACATCCTGTACGGGATCGCGGCCTCCATCCGCTGAGACCGGGCGCGGGCTCAGCCGTGCAGGTGGGTCTCGAGGAAGCCCATGACGGCGTCGACGCCTTCCTGCTGACGCTGCTCGGTGACGGTGGAGTGCCCCCGGCCGTCGAACTCGACGCGGATGAACGCGTCCCCGAGCTCGCGGGTCAGGGTGTCGAAGCGGGTGCCGACCATCGGGTCGGTGCGGTAGCGGAGACCGAGGACCTGCTGCCCGGCCGCACAGCGTCCCTTCACGACGTCGAGGTCGCCCGGCGAGAGGTTGAGGTCGGCGGCGCGCGCGGCGCCGACCGCGAACGGCACGCTGGGCTGGCACAGCACCGGCGCGACCGTGTGCTCCTCGACCATCATCGCCAGCGCGAACCCTCCGGTGAAGCACATCCCCAGCGCGCCGACGCCGGGACCGCCGAGCTCGTGGTGCAGGTCGGCGGCCAGGGAGCGCAGCCAGCCGGCCACGGGGGCGGTCCGGCCGGTGCGCCACACCGCGAACTCGCGGCTGACGCACAGACGGGGGAGGACGGCCAGGGTGTCGGAGACGGCGAACGGCCTGCCCGCGGCGCCGAAGAGGTGGGGGAGGACCACCGTGTACCCGGCGTCGACGACCTCCTGGGCGAAGGCGACCACGGCCTCGGTCAGGCCGGGGACCTCGTGGATCACGACCACCCCGGGCCCGCTGCCCTGCCGGTACGTCGGGTGGGTCGTGCCCTCGTGGGTGTGCGTGCCGGCGGTCCACCGGGCCAGTGCGTTCGTCACGGGCGCCAGTGTGGCGCAGCGGTAGCGTCGTGACCATGGGACGCGCGGCGGATCTCGGCAGCGGCGACGGCCCGCTGCTGCCCCACCCGGTGACGGGCGCGCCGTTCCCCAGCCCGGTGCCACCGGGTACGGGGTGGCCCGGCGACCCCGCGGTGCCCAGCACCCCGGTGGCGCGCACGGCCGCCGGCGTACGGCGTCTGGCTGCTGGCGCGGACCTGGACGAGCTGGGGGCGAGGATCAGCGTGTGCCGCGCCTGCCCCCGTCTGGTGGCGTGGCGCGAGGACGTGGCGCGCGACAAGCGGACCTCGTACGCCGACCAGCCGTACTGGGGGCGACCGGCGCCCGGGTTCGGGGAGCCGGACGCGGCGGTCCTGCTGGTGGGGCTGGCCCCGGCCGCGAACGGCGCGAACCGGACGGGTCGGGTCTTCACCGGCGACCCGAGCGCGGAGTTCCTGTTCGCGAGCCTGCACCGGGTCGGCCTGGCCGCGCTGCCCACCAGCGACCACGCCGGTGACGGGCAACGGCTGCTGGGGGCCCGGATGGTGGCCGGCGTGCGCTGCGCCCCGCCGGACAACCGACCCACCCCGGCCGAGCGGGACACCTGTGCGCCGTGGGCGGCGCGGGAGGTGGCACTGCTGCGTCCCGGTCTGCGGGTGGTGGTCGCGCTGGGCGCCTTCGGCTGGCGCGCGGCGCTGTACTCGTTGGAGCAGGCGGGGTTCGAGGTGCCGCGGCCGACGCCGCGCTTCGGCCACGGCGTCGAGGTCGCGCTGCACGACGTGGACGGGGTGGTCCACCTGCTGGGCTGCTACCACCCGTCGCCGCGCAACACCTCGACCGGACGGCTGACCGAGGAGATGAACGACGCGGTCCTGATGCGGGCGCGCGAGCTGGGCGCTGTCACAATGGGCCGGTGACTCTCCACGCCATCACCGTCCTGGGACACGACCGCCCCGGCATCATCGCCGAGACCACCGGCCGACTGGCCGAGCTGGGCCTCAACCTCGAGGACTCCTCGATGACCCGCCTGCGCGGGCACTTCGCGATGACCCTGATCTGCGCGGGGGAGGCCAGCCACGGCCGCATCTCCGCCGCCCTGGCCCCGCTCGCCGGCGACGGCACCCTGACGGTGACCGTCCACGAGCTCCCGCAGGAGGAGGCGGTCGCCGACGCCGGCCGCCCGTACGTCCTGACGGTGCACGGCGGCGACCGCCCCGGGATCGTCTCCTCGGTCGTCCGGGTCGTGGCAGCGGTGGGCGGCAACATCACCGACCTGACCACCCGTCTGGCCGGCGAGCTGTACCTCCTGATCGCGGAGCTCGACCTGCCGGCCGGCGTGGACGCCGGCACCCTGGAGGGTGAGCTGCGGGCGGTCGCTGCGGAGCTGGGCGTCGGAGTGACGCTGCGCGAGGCGGAGGCCGACGAGCTCTGATGGCGGTCAACGAACGGGTCCTGGCATGGACCGAGGCCGAGCTCGGCGTGCCCGGGAACGTGCTCGAGGTGGTGACGGCGCCGGCGCCGGTGCTGTCGGCGCAGGGCGCCGAGGTCGACCCGACCTCGCCCGAGACGGTGCAGCTGGCGGCCGACCTGGTGGCCACGATGCGCGTCTCGCCGGGCTGCGTGGGGCTCGCTGCCCCCCAGGTCGGGGTGAGCGCGAAGGTGTTCAGCGTGGACGTCTCCGAGCACCCGAAGGCCCGCACCCAGCACGGCACGTACGTCCTGTGCAACGCCCGCGTCGTGTCGTCCTCGCGCAACGAGAAGGCCCGCGAGGGCTGCATGAGCGCCCCCGACTTCACCGGTGACGTCAAGCGCGCCACCCGCCTGGTCGTGGAGGGCGAGCTGCCCGGCACGGGCGAGACGGTCACCATCGAGACGGACGCCTTCGAGGCGCGCTGCCTGCAGCACGAGATGGACCACTGCGACGGCTTCCTGTTCCTCGACCGGGTGGCCGGCGCCCACGCCATCTACGCCCGCAAGACGTACCTGTAGTCCCATCGCCGCTCGGGCCCTACCGTTGGTCGAGCCCGTCGGGACCAGCCCCCGTATCCCAATCGGCAGAGGAAGCCGCCTTAAAAGCGGCCCAGTGTGGGTTCGAGTCCCACCGGGGGCACTCCCGCCGCCGCGCGGCGGGGGAGACTGGCGCGACGAGACCGACGCACGGGGGAGAGGACCACGATGGAGGAGTACCGGGGCGGCCCCGTGGCGGCGCTGCGGCGCATCGCGTTCCTGATGGAGCGCCGACGCGAGGAGACCCGCCGCATCGAGGCGTTCCGCAACGCCGCCAAGGTGATCCTCCCGCTCGGCGAGGACGAGGTGGCCGCCCGCGTCGAGGCCGGCACCCTGACCCAGCTCTCCGGCATCGGGCCGAGCACCGCGGCCGTGATCACCGACGCCGTGCGCGGCGTCCTCCCCGCACGGCTGGCGGAGTGGGAGAGGACGGCCGGCCCGCTGGTGCCGGGCGGGCGGGACGTACGGGCGGCGCTGCGCGGCGACCTGCACTCGCACTCGGACTGGTCCGACGGCGGGTCGCCGCTCGAGGAGATGGCGATCACCGCGATGGAGCTCGGCCACGACTACCT
>NZ_JBJEHY010000079.1:0-14092 GCF_051876515.1 Nocardioides sp.
GAGGACACCGCCCGCCGGTTCTGGGTGGACGCGCTCGGGATGGTCGAGGTGCAGAAGCCCGCTGACCTCGCCGGTCGCGGCGGCGCCTGGTTCCGTGCGTACGAGGCCGACGGGACCGTGGGTGCGGAGATCCACGTCGGCGTGGAGGACTCGTTCACTCCGGCAGCGAAGGCCCACCCCGCGCTGGTCGTGGACGACCTTGACGCCGTACGGGCCCGGCTGCGTGAGCAGGGGTACGAGGTCGACGACTCGCAGCGCCACACGTTCCCGCCGCACCTGCGCTGCCACACCCGGGACGGGCACGGGAACCGGGTGGAGCTGCTGCAGCAGCCGGGGGACGACTAGGCCTGCGCGTCCTGCCCGGCGCCCGCGGCCGCCACGGTGAGGATCTTCTTCTCGCCGACCAGCTTGCGCTGGACCTTGACCGCCAACCACGTGAGCAGCAGGTTGACCAGGATGTAGAGCGCGCTGACCACCAGGATCGTCGGAACGTGGTTGGCGAACCCCTGGTAGATCAGCTTCGCGACCCGGGTGAGACCGACGCCGGCCACGACGTACCCGAGGCTGGTGTCCTTGAGCGCCACCACGCACTGGCTGATCAGCGCCGGGATCATGATCTTGACCGCCTGGGGAAGCAGGACCAGCGTCATCACCTGGGTCTTGCGCATACCGATGGCGTACGCCGCCTCCGCCTGCCCCTTCGGGACCGCCAGCACGCCGGCCCGGAACACCTCAGCCAGCACGGAGCCGTTGTACAGCGTCAGCGCCACGACGATGGACCAGAAGGAGCGACCGGGGGTGTCGGGGCTGAAGACGGCGAAGAAGATCAGGATCATCAACAGGATGACCGGCACCGCGCGGAAGAACTCCACGACCACCCAGCACGGCCAGCGCACCCACGCGTGGTCGGACAGCTTGCCGACGCCGAACACCAGCCCGAAGACGACGGCGAAGATGATCGCGAAGAACGCCATCTGCAGCGTCACCAGCAGTCCGTCGACGAGCAGCGCCCGGATGTAGCGGGGCGTGAGGAACGGTTCCCACTTGTCGTACTCGAACTGGCCGGTGACCTGGAACTTGTAGGCCACGAACGCCAGCAGCGCGACCAGAGCGACCACGGTGACGACGGTGTACGCGCGGTGCCGGGCCCGCGTGGCCGGGCCGGGCTCGTCGAAGAGGACCGAGACGGACATCAGGCGATCCTCCAGCGTCGTTCGGTGCGGTTGGCGATGAACGAGACGATCTCGACCAGCACCACGTAGATGAGCGCGAAGGTGATGAAGATGCCCCAGCGCTGGTCGGCGTGGTCGTTGGTGAAGAACTTCATCTGGGCCGCCGCCTCGATGACGCCGAAGACGCCGGCGACCGAGGTGTTCTTGAGCAGTGCGATCAGGGTGCTGGCGAGCGGCGGCACCGATGCGCGGAACGCCTGGGGCAGTACCACCTGGGTCAGCACGCCGGAGAAGGGGAGGCCGATCGCGCGGGCCGCCTCGGCCTGGCCCAGGGGCACTGCGTTGACGCCCGAGCGGATCGCCTCGCAGATGAAGGCCGAGGTGTACAACGAGCACGACACGACCGCGACGGTGAAGAACGCGGTGAAGTCGAACGGGCCGATCTGCACGTTCACCCACGAGAAGCGCAGGGTGTCGAACACCTTGCCCGCCCCGAACAGCATGAACATGAAGATCATCACCAGCGGGGTGTTGCGGACGATGGTGACGTACGCCGTGCCGACCGTGCGCAGGATCGAGATGGGTCCGACCCGGCAGGCGGCCAGCAGGGTCCCGCCGATCAGCGAGAAGAAGCCTGAGACCAGGAACAGCAGCACCGTGTACCCGAAGGCCTTGGCCACCAGGTCGGGATTGTCGAGGACCGCGTTCACTCGGGCTCCCCTCGTTGGGTGGTGCCGCCGGCCACGGTGGGCGTGGCCGGCGGCACGGTGGTCAGTCGGTCAGGAGCAGGGGTCGAGCGTCGGGAACTCGGGCGTCTCGCTGCCCGACTTGCCCAGGGTCGCCTCGAACGCCTCGGCCCACTTGCCGTCCTCGTTGGCCTGGGTCAGCGTGTCGTTGATCCACTGGCACATCTCCGGGTGGTCCTTGGAGTAGCCGACACCGATCCGCTCCTCGGAGAACGCGTCGCCCACGACCTTCAGCTCACCCTCGTTCTGGGCGGCGTACCCCATCAGGATCGAGCCGTCGGTCGACATCGCCTCGACGGTGCCGTCGAGCACCTTCTCCACGCACTCGGAGTACGTCTCGAAGCCGACCTGCTTCATGCCCTGGTCCTTGATGTTGTCCAGCGAGGTGGAGCCCGTCACCGAGCAGACCTCCTTGCCCTTGAGGTCGGCCGGGCCGGAGACGTCGCTGTCGGCCTTCACCAGCAGCTGCTGGCCCGTGATCATGTACGGGCCTGCCTGGCCGACGACCTGGCGGCGCTCGTCGGTGATCGAGTACGAGGCGAGCACGATGTCGACAGTGCCGTCCTGGAGGTACGGCTCGCGGTTGTCGGAGATGGTCTCGACGTACTCCACCTTGGAGGTGTCGGTGGGGTCGATGCCGAGGCTGGCCACCAGGAGCTTGGCCATCTCGATGTCGAAGCCCGAGGGCATGTCGGCGGCGGCGTCCTTGAAGCCGAGGCCGGGCTGGTCGTACTTGACGCCGACCTTGATCGTGCCGGCGTCGGCGAGCTCACGCATGCGGGTGCCCTCGTCGAAGTTCTCGGCCGCGTTGTCGGTGACGTCGACGTCGACGCCCTCGTCGTCGCTGCCGGCGTCGCCGCAGGCAGCCAGTGACAGGGCGAGAACCGTCGTGGCGAGGATTGCCTTGGTCCTGGTGAATCTCATCCTTGCTCTCCTTCTCTGACGGCCCGAGCGGCCGATGGGGTGTCTGGGGATGGTTCGGGGCATACAGCCCGGATCAGTGCTTGAGGATCTTGGACAGGAAGTCCTTGGCGCGGTCGCTGCGCGGGTTGGTGAAGAACTCCTCGGGGGTGTTCTCCTCGACGATCGCGCCGTCAGCCATGAAGACGACCCGGTGGGCGGCCGTACGCGCGAAGCCCATCTCGTGGGTGACCACCACCATCGTCATGCCGCGCTCGGCGAGGCGGACCATGACGTCGAGGACCTCCTTGATCATCTCGGGGTCCAGGGCTGAGGTCGGCTCGTCGAAGAGCATGACCTTCGGGTCCATCGCCAGCGCGCGGGCGATCGCGACGCGCTGCTGCTGGCCGCCGGAGAGCTGGGCGGGGTACTTGTCGGCCTGGTGGCCCACCCCGACGCGTTCCAGCAGGTCGCGGGCGATCGTCTCCGCCTCGGCCTTGGGCAGCTTGCGGACCTTGACCGGTCCCAGCGTCACGTTCTCGAGGATCGTCTTGTGCGCGAAGAGGTTGAAGCTCTGGAAGACCATGCCGACCTCGGCGCGGAGGTTGGCCAGCCCCTTCCCCTCCGCGGGTAGCGGCTGGCCGTCGAGGGTGATGGTGCCCTCGTCGATGGTCTCGAGGCGGTTGATGGCGCGGCACAGCGTCGACTTGCCCGAGCCGGACGGCCCGATGACCACGACGACCTCGCCCCGGCGTACGGAGAGGTTGATGTCCTTGAGGGCGTGCAGAGCGCCGAAGTGCTTGTTGACCCCGGACAGCACGACGAGCGCGTCGGAGTCAGGGCGTGTGGGAGTGGGCATGGTCTGCTCGGGCGCTGCCATACCGGGAAACGTAGTCCTCATGGCCCGGACGGACTATGGCGAAGTGGCCCATTCGGGGCAATGTCACCTGTTTGTGACCTGCGCCACGCCTGATCGTTGCGTCTCGGCGGGGGCTCGGCTCACCCGTTGCCGTGGTCGAAGATGCGCCACGGAGCGGTGTCGGAGGACCGCACCAGCAGGTATCCCCACGTCGTGTCACCGCCCGGCAGCGACACGTCACCGCGCCACGGCCTCCACTCCAGGTCGAACTCGACGCCCACCCGCACGACCTGCTCGTCGGGGGCGTGCCCGGACCACTCCGGCAGCTCGGAGGACGGCGCCTCCGTGTCGAGCTGGTCGATCTCCGAGACCGTGCGGCACCACGAGGTGGCCGTGTCGTCGAAGCCGTCGGTCGACAGGACCCGGGCCGTGTCGCAGTCGTGCGCGGTGATGGCCTCGGTGTACGCCCGGACGACCTCCTCGGGGCTCGCGTCGTCCGCGGGCACCTCCACCGAGCCGGTCTGCCGCGGCGGCAGCCAGACGTACAGGCCCATCGCGCCCGCGAGGAGCAGCAGCACGAGACCCCCCACGAGCAGGGCCGGGCGAACGTTCATGGAGGGATCCTTGCGGCTCGACGGGTACGTGTCGCTGTGACGCACCGCAGGGCGCCCCGGTTGTCCGGCGGCGGGAGTTCGGCGCCCTCCGCCGCGCGGCCGTACCCTTGAAGGCGCCATGACTGCACAGCCTGAGACCGCGCCCCTCCCGACGGCGGAGCCGCGCACCTACGAGGTCAAGACCTACGGGTGCCAGATGAACGTCCACGACTCCGAGCGCCTCACCGGCCTGCTCGAGGACGCGGGCTACGTCGCCGCCCCTGAGGGGGAGCAGGCCGACGTCGTCGTCTTCAACACCTGCGCGGTGCGCGAGAACGCCGACAACAAGCTGTACGGCAACCTCGGCCACCTTGCCCCGGTCAAGGCCAGGAAGCCCGACCTGCAGATCGCCGTCGGTGGCTGCATGGCGCAGAAGGACCGCGACACCATCGTCAAGAAGGCCCCGTGGGTCGACGTGGTCTTCGGCACCCACAACATCGGCTCCCTGCCCGCGCTGCTCGACCGCGCCCGGTCGCAGGAGGCCGCGCAGGTCGAGATCCTCGAGTCGCTGGAGGTCTTCCCCTCCACGCTGCCCACCAAGCGCGACTCCGCGTACGCCGCCTGGGTGTCGATCTCGGTCGGCTGCAACAACACCTGCACGTTCTGCATCGTGCCGTCGCTGCGCGGCAAGGAGCAGGACCGCCGCCCCGGCGACATCCTCGCCGAGATCGAGGCGCTGGTCGCCGAGGGCGTCACCGAGGTGACCCTGCTCGGCCAGAACGTCAACGCCTACGGCGTCGAGTTCGGCGACCGCCAGGCCTTCTCCAAGCTGCTGCGTGCCTGCGGCGAGATCGAGGGACTGGAGCGCGTCCGGTTCACCTCGCCGCACCCGGCCGAGTTCACCGACGACGTCATCGAGGCGATGGCCGAGACCCCCAACGTGATGCCGCAGCTGCACATGCCGCTGCAGTCCGGCTCCGACGTCGTGCTCAAGGCGATGCGTCGCTCGTACCGCCAGAAGAAGTTCCTCGGCATCCTCGACAAGGTCCGCGAGGCCATGCCCGAGGCCGCGATCTCCACCGACATCATCGTCGGCTTCCCCGGTGAGACCGAGGAGGACTTCCTGCAGACCATGGAGGTCGTACGCCGGGCGCGCTTCGCGCAGGCGTACACGTTCCAGTACTCCATCCGCCCCGGCACGCCCGCCGCCACGATGCCCGACCAGATCGCGCCCGAGGTGGTCAAGGACCGCTACCAGCGCCTGGCCGCGCTCGTGGAGGAGGTCAGCTGGGAGGAGAACAAGGCCCGGGTCGGCAAGACCGTCGAGCTCATGGTCTCCGAGGGCGAGGGCCGCAAGGACGGCGCCACCGCCCGCCTGTCGGGCCGCGGTCCCGACAACCGGCTCGTGCACTTCGCGCCGGACTTCTCGGCCGTCGACGCCGACTCGGTCCGCCCCGGTGACATGGTCGAGGTCGTCATCACCAAGGCCGCCCCGCACCACCTCATCGCCGACGGCCAGGTTCTCTCGGTGCGCCGGACGCGCGCCGGCGACGCGTGGGAGCGCCGCACCGCGGAGCCCGCACCCAGCAAGGGCGTCGGCCTGGGCATGCCCAGCATCGGGGTCCCGGCGCCGCTGCCGCCGGTGACCAACGCCTGCGGCTGACCTCCGTACACCGACAGGAACAATGGGTCCTCAGGGCCCTTCGCGGTGGTTGAGGCATCGATCTTCCTGTTCGTGTACGAGACTGTGGATGACGGTCCCCGGACGATGACGCTTTCGGGCACGGTGTCGCCGTGGAGATCGATGACGCGCTGAACCGTCGCGGCGGCATCGCCAGCCGGGCGGACCTGGTCGCCGCATGTGGGCGTGCCGCTGTGGACCGTGCGCTGGCTTCCGGCGGTCTGGTCCCCGTGGCCCGGGGGAGGTACGCCGGAGGGCATGTCGATGAGGACGTCGTCCGAGCCCACGCTCTGACCGGTCACCTGTCGCACGAGTCCGCTGCACTTCGGCAGGGTTGGGAGGTCCTCCACGTCCCCGATCTGCCGCACGTGACGGTCCCGGCCAAACGACGGGTCACGGCGCGGGCGCGTGATCAGGCGGCCATCCACTTCGCTGACCTCCACGTGGACGAGGTGACGGGCTCGTGGACCAACCGTGAGCGGACGATGAGTGACTGCCTGCGCTCGTTGCCGTTCCCGTCAGCTCTGGCCGTGGCGGACTCGGCGCTGCGCAACGGGTGTGGCGGGGCGTGGCTGGAGCGGGTGGCCAGCGACGTGACAGGGCCGGGGGCCAAGCAGGCCCGACGCGTCGGGAGCCTCGCCACACCCTTGGCCGCAAACCCGTTCGAGTCGGCCCTCCGGGCGATCTGCTTGGGCGTCCCCGGACTCAACGTGAGGCCACAGGTGCCGATCTACGCCGGAACTGAGTTCTTGGGCAGACCGGATCTGGTCGACACCGATCTGGAGATCGTGGCGGAGGCCGACTCCTTCGCGTGGCACGGGACGCGTCAGGGGCTCGTGCGAGACGCCCGGCGCTACAACTCCCTGGCGGTGGCGGGGTGGATGGTTCTCCGATTCACCTGGGAGGACGTGCTGCTGGAACCCGTGCGCGTCGGGGGGACGCTGCGGGAAGCCGTACGCCGACAGGAAGAACGTGGTCGAACCGGCCGTCGGCGCCCGGATGGGCTGACTTCTCCTGTCCGTCTACGGGCGACGGGCTGGTGACTCAGGCTGGCGGCTCGGGCGAGCCGTCCTCCGCGGTCTGGCCCGCCGCGGGCTCGTCGGTCGCGCCGGCCTCGGCGTCCGCGTCCCCGCTGGGCGCCTGGTCCTTGTCGTCGGGCGCCGCGACCTCGTCGGGCACGACGTCGTTGACGGCGGGGTTCTCCTGCGGGTCGAGGTCGCGGGGCTGGCCGCGGTCCTGCGGGTCGTCGGCCAGCGCGTCGGGTCCGCCCGGCTTGAGGACGGGCCGTTCGGCGACCGGTTCCGGCTTGGGTGCCAACTCGCTCATGCTGCCTCCTGGGTCGGTCTCTCTCCGTTCTACCCAGTCGCGCGCCGGAGCGGAACCCCTCAGAAGCCGAAGGTCAGGTACCGCTGCTCCCCGCCGAGGTGGGCCAGCGCGTGCGCCTCGTGGGGCACCAGCGGCGAGGGCAGGGCGTCGAGCGGGAACCACTCGATCGCCGTGCACTTGGCGGTCTCCACGATCCGCGGCGTGCCGGACCACGACCGCGCGGTGAAGAAGTAGTCCACCCGCTCCTCGATCGCGGGACCGTGCTGGGTGCGCTGCATCGTGAACTCGAAGGTCAGGTCGTCGGCGACCAGGTCGAGCTCCTCGCTCAGCTCACGGGCGGCCGCGGCGAAGGCGTCCTCGCCCGGCTCGACGTGCCCGGCCGCGCCGGCGGCCCAGTGACCTGCCATGTACGGGACCGGGCCGCGCTGCTGGAGCAGCACCTCGGTGCCGCGCTCGCCCTCACGCAGGAGGTAGACGTACGACGCCGGGACGAGGGCGAAGAGCCCGGTCGTCCCGGCGTCCGTGTCGTGCTGGGTGCTCACTTGAAGTCGTCGCCAGCCTTGCCGTCGAGCTTGTCGAGAGCGTCCTTGGCCTTGTCGGCGCCCTGGTCGATCTTGTCGCCGTGCTTGCCGCCGGTCTTCTCGTCGATCAGGGCGGCGGCCTTGTCGATGCCGTCGGAGATCTTGTCGCCGTGCTTGTCGACGGCGTCGGTGAGCTTGTTCTTCGCATCGTCCAAGAAGCCCATGGCTGCTCCTCGTGCTCAGGCGCCCCGGGTGGCCGCCGTGCACGGTTCACAGTAGTGGTGCTGGAAGGATGGCGCCCATGGACGCCGCCACTTCTCCCGCCCCGGTCGTGGTGGCGGTGGTGGGCGCGACGGCCGCGGGCAAGACGGGGCTCTCCCTCGACCTGGCCGAGCGCCTGGGTGGCGAGGTCGTCAACACCGACGCGATGCAGCTGTACCGCGGGATGGACGTGGGCACCGCCAAGCTCCCCGTCGCCGAGCGACGGGGGATCGCGCACCACCTGCTGGACCGGCTCGAGGTCACCGAACCGGCCTCCGTCGCGGAGTTCCAGGGGTGGGCGCGGGCGGCGGTCGCCGAGATCCGCGGCCGCGGCCGTACGCCGGTCCTGGTCGGAGGTTCCGCCCTCTACACGCGCGCCGTGCTGGACCACTTCGAGTTCCCGGGCACCGACGAGTCGGTGCGCGCGCGGCTCGAGGCGGAGGCCGAGACCCTCGGAGCGGGTGAGCTGTACCGCCGCCTGGTCGACGTCGACCCCGAGGCGGCCGCCAAAATCCTCCCCGACAACACCCGCCGCGTGGTCCGCGCCCTCGAGGTGGTCGAGCTGACCGGCCGGCCCTTCAGCGCGAGCCTGCCCCGGCTGGAGTACGTGGATCCCCGTACGGTCCAGGTCGGGGTGGACATCGACCGTCCGACCCTCGACGCGCGGATCGAGCAGCGGGTCGTGGAGATGTTCGACGCCGGGCTGCTGGAGGAGGTCGAGGACCTGCTCGTACGCGGGCTCGCCCGGGGCCGGACCGCTGCCATGGCGATTGGGTACCGCGAGGCGGCGGCCGTGCTGTCCGGCGAGCTGACGCGCGAGGAGGCGGTGGAGCGTACGCAGGCCGCCACCCGCCGCTTCGCCCGGCGGCAGGACGCCTGGTTCCGCAAGGACCCCCGGGTCCACTGGGTGCGGTTCGACGACCCCGACCGGGTGGAGCTGGCACTCGGACACGTACGGACTGTCGGTGGTGCCGCGTAACGTCCGAGTCCCGCTGACGAGGAGGCCCCATGGCGACGATCTACTACACCGGCTGCACGCTCGACGGGTTCATCGCGAGCCCGGAGCACTCGCTGGACTGGCTCACCTCGCGCGACATCGACCAGGACGGTCCGATGGCGTTCACCGGGTTCGAGCAGCAGCTCGGGGCCTGCGTGATGGGGGCCAACACGTGGCAGTGGCTCCTCGACCACGACGAGTCGTGGGGCGGCACCCCGGCGTGGGTGGTCACGCACCGTGACTTCGCCCCGGTCGAGGGGCCGGTGACGTTCACCGACGCCTCCGTGGTGGACGTGCACGCGGCCATGACCGAGCAGGCCGGCGGCAAGGACCTCTGGGTGGTGGGCGGCGGCGGGCTGGCCGGTCAGTTCCACGCCGCCGGTCTCCTCGACGAGGTCTGGCTCCAGTACGCGCCGGTGACGCTGGGGGACGGGCACCCGGTCCTGCCCGCCCACGTCGAGCTGGAGCTGCTCGAGGTGGCACGCAACCGCGACTTCATGTGCGGCCGCTACGCGGTCGTCCGCCCCGCCGCGCCGTGACGCTCGCCGACCTAGACTGGCGCCCGTGAGCTACCGCTTCCTCAAGGGACACGGCACGGAGAACGACTTCGTGATCCTCCCCGACCACGACGGCACCGTCCACGGCGACCTGAGCCCCGAGCGGGTGCGCGCGCTGTGCGACCGGCGCGCGGGGCTGGGTGCCGACGGTGTGCTGCGGGTGCAGCGCGACGAGGCGGGGCGCTGGTTCATGGACTACCGCAACGCCGACGGGTCGACCAGCGAGATGTGTGGCAACGGCGTACGCGTCTTCGCCCGTTACCTGGCCGAGCACGAGGGGGAGTCCTTCCCGGTCGAGGTCGCCACCCGCGGCGGCACCAAGGTCATCACCGCCGAGGGCGACGGCGAGCTGCTCACCGTCGACATGGGAGCCCCGGTGGTCCACGGCCGCACGGTCGTCGGCGTCCCCAACCACACCTGGTCGGCGCTCAACGTCAACATGGGCAACCCGCACGCGGTGGCGTTCATCGACGACCTCGACCAGGCCGGCCCGCTGCTGGAGGGGCCGGACTTCGACTCCGGCGTCTACCCCGAGGGCGTCAACGTCGAGTTCGTCGTACGCCGCGGTCCGCAGCACGTCGCGATGCGCGTCCACGAGCGGGGCTCGGGCGAGACCCGCTCGTGCGGCACGGGCGCCTGCGCGGTGGCGGTCGCCACGGCTCTGGCCGACCGGGCCGAGCGCGGCACCCCGTACACGGTGGACCTGCCCGGAGGCACCCTGACGATCGTGTGGACCGAGGACGACCGGGTCCTGATGACGGGGCCCGCGGTCCTGGTGGGCGAGGGCACCACCGACCTCTGAGACCCGCCCTCGGACGTGCCGAGGTGTGGCCCGCTTCCACGTGGTGGGCACAACCCTCCCCAGGGTGACCGTGACAGCGTTAGTGTCACGGTCATGGAACTCACTGGAACCTCTGCCATCGTGACCGGTGGCGCCTCGGGCATCGGTGCGGCCTCGGCCCGCCTGCTGGCCGAGCGCGGCGCCCGCGTCGTCGTCGCCGACCTCAACGCCGAGAAGGGCGGGGCGCTGGCCGCCGAGATCGGCGGCGTCTTCGTCTCCGTCGACGTCACCAAGACCGACCAGAACCTCGCCGCGGTCGAGAAGGCTCTCGAGCTGGCCCCGCTGTGGGCGCTGGTCAACTCGGCCGGCATCGGCTCGGCGCAGCGCACCATCGGGCGCGACGGCGAGTTCGCCTCCGCCTTCGACCTCGACGTCTACCGCAAGGTCATCGAGATCAACCTGATCGGCACCTTCGACATGCTGCGCCTCGCCGCGACCGCGATGAGCCGCAACACCCCCGACGAGAACGGCCAGCGCGGTGCGATCGTCAACCTCGCCTCCGTCGCCGCCTTCGACGGCCAGATCGGGCAGGTGGCGTACTCCTCGTCCAAGGGCGGCGTGGTCGGCATGACGCTGCCCGTGGCCCGCGACCTGTCCGCGGCCGGGATCCGCCTCAACACCGTCGCCCCCGGACTCATCGACACCCCGATCTACGGGGAGGGCGAGGCGTCGGAGGCGTTCAAGGCACACCTGGGCCAGTCCGTGCTGTTCCCCAAGCGTCTGGGCAAGCCGGTGGAGCTCGCCTCGATGGTGATCGAGTGCCTGACCAACGACTACATGAACGGCGAGACGGTCCGCCTCGACGGCGGCATCCGGATGCCTCCCAAGTGACCCGCTGACAGCCGCGCACAGCCCCCGCCACCGTTAACCGGTCGCGGGGGCTGTTGCGTGGCCGTACGCTTGAACCTGTATGACGAACTCACAGAACTTCTCCCTCGACGACGAGCTGGCCCGCACGCGCGCCTGGGACGACGACGGCTTCACCAGCGGGTACGCCGACCTGGACGAGCCCGACCTCGACGACACGGACCTCGACGACGACCTCGATGGCGACCTCGACGACGTGGAGGTCGGCTACGACGAGGACGGCGACCCCGAGCTGACGGTGGGGGCCAAGGACCTCGCCGAGCGGCACGCGCTGCGACGCGTCGACGGCCTGCGCACCGAGCTCGAGGACATCACCGAGGTCGAGTACCGCCAGCTCCGCCTGGAGCGGGTGGTGCTGGTCGGCGTGTGGACCGAGGGCACCGTCACCGACGCCGAGAACTCGATGGCCGAGCTCGCGCTGCTCGCCGAGACGGCCGGCTCGGAGGTGCTCGAGGCTATCTTCCAGCGGCGCCAGTACCCCGACCCCGCCACGTACATCGGGCGGGGCAAGGTGGAGGCGATCCGCGAGATCGTCCAGGCCACCGGAGCCGACACGGTCATCTGCGACGGCGAGCTGGCGCCGAGCCAGCTGCGCAACCTCGAGGACAAGATCAAGGTCAAGGTCGTCGACCGCACGGCGCTGATCCTCGACATCTTCGCCCAGCACGCGAAGTCCAAGGAGGGCCAGGCCCAGGTCGAGCTCGCGCAGCTGCAGTACATGAAGCAGCGCCTGCGTGGGTGGGGTGGCAACCTGTCCCGCCAGGTCGGTGGTCGCGTGGCCGGCGGTGCCGGTATCGGTGGTCGTGGCCCCGGTGAGACCAAGATCGAGACGGACCGCCGCCGGATCAAGACCAAGATCGCCAAGCTGCGCCGTGAGCTGAAGGAGATGAAGGGGACCCGCGACACCAAGCGGGCCGACCGTCGTCGCCACCACATCCCCAGCGTCGCGATCGCCGGGTACACCAACGCCGGCAAGTCGTCCCTGCTCAACCGGCTCACCGACGCCGGCGTGCTGGTCGAGGACTCCCTGTTCGCGACCCTGGACCCCACGACGCGCCGGACCACCACGGCCGACGGGCGCGTGTACACGATGTCCGACACGGTCGGGTTCGTGCGCCACCTGCCGCACCAGCTGGTCGAGGCGTTCCGCTCAACGCTGGAGGAGGTGGCCGACGCGGACCTCGTGCTGCACGTCGTCGACGGGTCGCACCCCGACCCGGAGGGCCAGATCGCCGCGGTGCGTGAGGTCTTCGCCGAGATCGACGCCTCCAAGGTGCCCGAGATCGTCGTCATCAACAAGGCCGACGCGGCCGACCCGCTGGTGCTCAGCCGGCTGCGGGCCCGTGAGCCCCACAGCGTGGTCGTGAGCGCCAAGACGGGCGAGGGGATCGCCGAGGCGCTGGCGATGGTCGAGGCCGACCTGCCCCGGCCCGGTGTCGAGTTCGACGTCCTGCTCCCGTACGAGCGGGGTGACCTCGTCAACCGGATCCACCAGGAGGGTGAGATCGGCGAGCTCAAGCACACCGGCGAGGGGACGCGGGTGCGGGGGCGCGCCCACGCCGGGCTGGCCAACGACCTCGCTGCGTACTCCGTCTGAGCGTGCGCGCCCGCCGTGAGGTGGGTGGAGTTCGCGCGAGTTGGACCTGTGGTGGAGGATGTCGCCCATGTCACGCGGTCTGCTCGTGCGCTTCGTGCTGGTGCTGCTCCTGCTCGCCGGTTGCGTCGCGATCACGCTCAACAAGGAACCTCGCCTCGGCCTCGACCTGAGGGGCGGGACGCAGTTCCTGCTGGAGACGAAGGATTCCCCCAACGGGGTCAAGGCCAACGCGGCCAACACGGACCGGACGGTCGAGGTGCTGCGCGGTCGCGTGGACGCCCTCGGTGTCTCCGAGCCGACGCTGACCCGCTCGGGCGAGAACCGCATCATCGTGGAGCTGCCGGGCGAGAGCGACCCGGAGGCCGCTGAGGCGGCGCTCGGCAAGACCGCCCAGCTGAGCATCCACGCGGTGCAGGGCACGGCCGCCAGCGCGGACGCCAAGCCGACCGACCCCGACGGGGTCGTGCTGCCCGACGAGCAGGGGCAGATCCTCGACCTGGCTCCCGCCGCGCTGCGTGGCGACGAGATCACCTCGGCGCGTTCCGAGATGCCGCAGGGCGGCTCCGAGTACGTCGTGACGGTCAAGTTCAGCAGCAAGGGCGCCGACTCGTTCGAGAAGCTGACCGCTGCGGCCGCCTGCGAGCAGGGCGACAAGAACCGCATCGCGATCGTGCTGGACAACGAGATCATCTCCGCCCCGACGGTCAACGTCTCGTGCGGCGACTCGATGAGCTCGACGACCTCCATCTACGGCAACTTCACACTCGCCGAGGCCGACAACCTGGCCATGCTGATCGAGGGTGGCGCGCTGCCGCTGGGCATCGACCTCCTCAGCCGCGCCCAGGTCGGCCCGACCCTGGGTGACGCGGCCATCGAGGCGTCCTGGAAGGCCGGCGTCCTCGGCATCGTCCTGACCCTCATCTTCATCACCTTCGTCTACCGCCTGGTCGGCTTCCTGGCCACCATCGCGCTGACCACGTACGCCCTCCTGTCGTACGCCATGCTCGTGGCGCTGGGTGCCACCCTGACGCTGCCCGGTCTGGCAGGTTTCGTGCTCGCCATCGGACTCGCGATCGACGCCAACGTGCTCGTGTTCGAGAGAGCCAGGGAGGAGTACGACGACTATCCGTCGGCGGGTGTCCGCCGTGCGCTGGGAATCGGCTTCAACAAGACG
>NZ_JBJEHY010000080.1:0-14085 GCF_051876515.1 Nocardioides sp.
GTCGGTTTCGTGGTGAGCAAGGCCGTGGGCAACGCCGTCGTACGCAACCGCGTGAAGCGTCGACTTCGACACCTGACCCGGGACCACCTGCCGCTGCTGCAGGAGATCCCGGGTCGTGTCGTGCTCGTGGTTCGTGCGCTCCCCGCCTCCGCGTCGGCCTCCTACGCCGCGCTCGGTGACGACCTGGGACGCGCCGTGGCCCGGGTGACGCCGTGAAGTACCCGATCATCTGGTTCCTCAAGGCGTACCGGCTGCTGATCAGCCCGCTGTACGGTCAGGTCTGCCGCTACCACCCGACCTGCTCGGCGTACGCGCTCCAGGCGGTCGAGCGTCACGGGGCGCTGCGCGGCACTTGGCTCGCGGTGCGACGCTTGGCCCGCTGTCACCCCTGGGCCGCGGGTGGTTACGACCCGGTCCCGGGCACGGATGGCGCATCCCCCGACCAAACGCTCCGCATCCTCGCGGAGACCAGCCCTACGCAGGGAGCATGAGTGTTCGACTTCTTCGGTGACATCGGCAGTCTCATCATGACGCCGCTGTACTACGCGATCTCCGCGATCCTGCTCGGGTGGCACAAGGTCTTCGGCGCAGTGTTCGGGCCTGAGAGCGGCGCCGCGTGGGTGCTGTCGATCATCGGCCTGACGCTGGTGATCCGAGCCGCGCTGATCCCGCTGTTCGTCAAGCAGATCAAGTCGAGCCGCAACATGCAGCTCATCCAGCCCAAGGTCCGCGCGCTGCAGGAGAAGTACGGCCACGACCGTGAGCTCCTCGCGCAGGAGACCATGAAGCTGTACAAGGACGCGGGAACCAACCCGTTCGCATCCTGCCTGCCGCTGCTGCTGCAGATGCCGATCTTCCTGGCGCTGTTCCGCCTGATCGACCGTGCTGCCCAGGAGCCGGAGATCACGCGCGGTCTGATGACCAAGACGCTGAACCACCAGTTCGCAGACGCCACCCTGTTCGGCGCCAAGATCTCGGACACCTTCATGACCACCGAGCTTCTCGGTGTGCGTCTCATGGCGGTGTTCCTCGTGCTGGCGATGACGGCGACCACCTTCCTGACGCAGCGCCAGCTGATGAGCAAGAACATGCCGGCCGACGCCCTCTCCGGTCCGTATGCGCAGCAGCAGAAGATGATGCTGTACATCCTTCCGCTGGTCTTTGCCGTCTCGGGTGTCTTCTTTCCGATCGGCGTCCTGTTCTACTGGACCACCTCGAACCTGTGGACGATGGGCCAGCAGTTCTACGTGATCCGCAACAACCCCGCCCCCGGCACGCCCGCCGAGGAGGCCAAGATCGACCGCGAGCGCAAGCGCCTGGCCAAGAAGGGCAAGGAGCACCCGGCTGACGTCGAGCGCGCGGAGCAGCAGGCAGCAGCGGACGCCGCGGCGGAGGAGCGTCGTCAGACGCGCGTCCAGCCACAGAAGAAGCCGCGCAGCCAGCGCAAGAAGAAGTGACGAGTTTCTTTCCCGGCCCCCGTGGCCACCACTGATCCAGGAGTGCCTAGGTGAGCAATGACGTGAACCCTGACGTGGAGACCGACGAGACCGTGTCGGACGAGGCGGCTCGCCCGTCGAAGGTTGAGCGCCTCGAGAACGAGGGCGAGATCGCGGCCGACTACCTCGAGGAGCTCCTCGACATCGCCGACCTCGACGGTGACCTCGACATGGACGTGGAGAGTGACCGGGCGTCGGTCTCCATCGTCGGTGGTGAGCTCGACCAGCTCGTTGGCCGCAACGGTGAGGTGCTCGACGCGCTGCAGGAGCTGACCCGTCTGGCGGTGTACCGCGAGACGGGCGAGCGCTCGCGGCTCATGCTCGACATCGGCGGCCACCGTGCCGACCAGCGCCATCGCCTGGTCGCTCTCGCGGAGGTCAAGATCGCCGAGGTCAAGGAGTCGGGTGAGTCCGTCTCGCTGGAACCGATGTCGTCGTTCGAGCGCAAGGTCGTCCACGACGCCGTTGCCGCCGCCGGCCTGACCTCGGAGTCCGAGGGCGCGGAGCCCAAGCGCTATGTGGTGATCCTTCCGTCGTGAGCGACGTTTCACGTGAAACGGAGCGGGACGAGGTCCCGTCGACACCCTCCACGCCCGAAGCGGCGCGGGGGGTGTTCCCGTTGGAGCGCCTGCCGCTCGCGGAACGGTACGCCGAGCTGCTGGCAACCGAAGGGGTCGTCCGTGGGTTGATCGGTCCGCGAGAGGCCCCGCGCCTCTGGGACCGCCACCTTCTGAATTCGGCCGTGCTGGCCGAGGTGCTGCCGACCGACTCCACAGTCGCGGATCTCGGTACGGGTGCTGGACTTCCCGGGATGGTCCTGGCGATCGCGCGACCGGACCTTCGGTTGACGCTGGTCGAACCACTGCTGCGACGCACCACCTTCCTGGAGGAGGTCGTGGCAGAGCTCGGCCTCGACAACGTGGAGGTCGTACGGGGTCGCGCCGAGGAGCTCCACGGGAAGCGGACCTTCGACGTGGTCACCTCGCGGGCCGTCGCTCCCCTCGACCGCCTGCTGGGTTGGTCGATGCCGCTGGTCGCCCCCAAGGGCGCCCTGGTGGCGATGAAGGGTTCCTCCGTCGCAGAGGAGATCGAGACGGCCCGGCCTGTCCTCGCGACGTACAAGTGCGCGGAGCCAGAAGTCTTCGTGCTGGGCGAGGGCGTCGTGGAGCGTCCAACCTGTGCACTCCGAGTGGCATGGGCCGATCCCTCCTCGATAGGTTGGCCTCTCACTCGTGGTAGCCAACGCAAGGGTCGGAACCGTCGCCGGCCGCGCGCACACTGATCTGCATTCTCACCACCACGGGGAAAGGTGTCCCACGTGACGTACGAACGATCCGAGGCCGACGTGCAGGGTGGTCCCTCGTCGTCGTCCACCGAGTTTTCCACCGGTGAAATGGTCTCGGCTGAGCGTGGTTCTCCACAGACTGAGGCCGTTCATCCACAGGTGACGTCTGATGCGGCTGGGAGCGGTGTTTCACGTGGAACATCCGTTTTCGGGGTCCGCACGGCCGGCGAGATGGCTGAGTCGGGATCCGACTTCGACGACGTGAGCACGCCGCTGGCCCGCGCTGCGGAGCACTCCGTGCTCGCTCGCTCGGGTGCCCTGGCGGACCGTCACCGCACTGAACGCCCGGAGAGCACGCGCGTGTTCGTGGTCGCCAACCAGAAGGGTGGCGTCGGCAAGACGACGTCGACGGTGAACGTGGCTGCCGGACTGGCGCAGCTCGGGCAGCGGGTCCTGGTGATCGACCTCGACCCCCAGGGCAACGCGTCGACCGCGCTCAACGTGGATCACCACCGGGGCGTGCCGTCGACGTACGACATGCTCGTCGAAGGGGTGCCGCTTGCCGAGGTGAGCACCCCGTGCCCCGACGTTCCCGGCCTCGACGTCGTACCCGCCACGATCGACCTCGCTGGCGCTGAGATCGAGCTCGTGAGTGTCGTCGCCCGCGAGTCCCGTCTCACCAAGGCGCTCGCGGCTCACCCGCTGATCGGTGGCAGCGAGATCGGGCCCGACCGGTACGACTACGTCTTCGTCGACTGCCCGCCGTCGCTGGGGCTGCTGACCCTCAACGCGCTCGTGGCCGGCCGGGAGATGTTCATCCCGATCCAGGCCGAGTACTACGCGCTCGAGGGCCTCGGGCAGCTCCTCGAGACGGTCGAGATGGTCCGCCAGCACCTCAACCCGACGTTGGTCGTCTCCACGATCCTGCTGACGATGTACGACGCTCGTACGCGGTTGGCTGCGGGCGTCGCGGAGGAGGTGCGCGGCCACTTCGGGGACCAGGTGCTCAAGACCGCCGTACCGCGCTCCGTGCGCGTCTCAGAGGCTCCGTCGTACGGCCAGACGGTGATGACCTACGACCCGGGCTCCGCGGGCGCTCTGAGCTATCTGGAGGCCGCACGGGAGATCGCACAGAGAGGGGCTGCGCAGTGACCACGAGCAACTCAGGACCCCGCCGGGGTCTCGGACGAGGCCTGGGGTCGCTGATCCCCACGGCACCGGCGCCAGGATCTCCTGCTCCCGCCTCGCCGGTGGCGTCGGCTGCCCCTTCCGCGCCCGCCTCCGGACAGGGCGACTCCGTCCCTAGCGCTCCGGCAGGCGCCTACTTCGCGGAGCTGCCGATCGAGCAGGTCGTTCCGAACGCCCGTCAGCCGCGCCAGGTGTTCGACGAGGACGCGATGAACGAGCTGGTGCACTCGATCCGCGAGGTCGGCCTGCTGCAGCCCGTGGTGGTGCGTCGTGCCGCTGAGGGCTCGTACGAGCTCATCATGGGCGAGCGACGCTGGCGCGCTTCCCAGCTCGCGGGCAAGGAGACGGTCCCTGCGATCGTCCGCCAGACCGATGACGACGACATGCTGCGGGACGCGCTTCTGGAGAACCTGCACCGCTCCCAGCTCAACCCGCTGGAGGAGGCCGCTGCGTACGGGCAGCTCCTCGAGGACTTCGGGTGCACGCACGAGGAGCTGGCCCACCGGATCGGTCGGTCCCGGCCGCAGATCTCGAACACGCTCCGCCTGATGAAGCTGTCCCCCTCCGTGCAGCGTCGCGTCGCTGCCGGCGTCTTGTCCGCCGGCCACGCCCGTGCTCTGCTCGCCGTCGACGACGCCGAGGTCCAGGACCGCCTGGCCCAGCGCGTGGTGGCGGAGGGCATCAGCGTTCGCGGTCTCGAGGAGATCGTCTCGATGGGCGTCTCGGGCAAGGCCAACACGCGAGCGGCGAAGGCGAAGCTGGTGGCGCCCGGCCTGGCTGACCTGGCGGACCGCCTGGGTGAGCGCTTCGAGACGCGCGTGAAGGTCGATCTCGGGAAGTCCAAGGGCAAGATCACGGTCGAGTTTGCGAGCCTGGACGACCTGCAGCGCATCGTCGACGTGATGGACCCCCGGAACCGTTCTGACCGACCCATCTGATTCCCGTAGTCACGATGGCCCCGTCCGCGAGAGCGGTCGGGGCCATCGTGCGTCTGGAGCGCGTTTCACGTGAAACAGGCGGCGCTCACGGGCGCTTCGTGGGCTCCCAGTTCAGGATCGCCGCGGCGAGTGCCTCGACGGGTGGTGAGCTCTCCATCCTCAGCACGGGCTGGGTGCGTACGGCCAGCCACTCCTCGTGACGAGCCCGGTTGCGACCGTCGAACTCGGGGTTGTCGTACTCTCTGGCCCAGGCGAAGAAGGCCTCGTCGGCGGCGGGATCCGGGTCTCCAACGCGATTGCGATTCTGCTGGCGTGTGTGGAGACGAGCCATCCGTGAACGGGTCTCGAGGGTCAGGAAGACGATCGCGTCGCACTCGGCCGCGACGCTGTCACCCCACCCCATCATCGAGCCGGAGAGCACCCAGGCCGGTCTTTCGGCGAACACGCTGCGCATCAACGGAGCGCGCTCCGAAGGCTCGCGAGGGGTGACGTACGGCGGGCTGGTCGGCACCCAGTAGTAGTCGTCGGCGTCTGCGTGAGGCACCGACCAGACCGCTGCGACGGCACGACCGAGGGTTGTCGTACCCGTTCCGCTGGCTCCGAGAATGTGCAGGCGACAGGGCAACATCCGGACAGTCTGACAGTGCTCAGCGGCTCCGCGAGTCGTCACGGAAGCGTCAGTGGGCTCGCCGCGGGGTGGCCAGAGGGAGCGAAGAGGGCCGGGAATCGTCCACAGGCATCGAAAAGTCGACCCGGAACGGCGGCCGAATCCCCCTCATTGCGCCGAAATCGGTGGCGAAGGCCACGACGGCCGAGTCGGCGGAATCAGACCGATCCGGAGGTCCCGAAATCGCGTGTACGGCGATCTGACGGCCTTTCAGCGCCCCAACCAGCCTCCCCTATCCAGAAGGCGCTGAAAGTCCCTCAGACGGCAATCTGAGAAGCCCGTTTTGCTGACGAATAGCCATAGATTGTCAGTAAACGGTCGGCAGGGGGTGCGGGCGAGAACTCGTACCCTGGACGGCCATCTGGCGCCGCAGATGGTCGAAGTGAGCTCCGGAGACGGTGGGTCGTCCTCAGCAACGGGCGCTTGATGATCAGGGGACCGTCCGTGAAGGAGACGGCGGTTGGTGCTCCTTGGCTTCGCGCAGCCCAGCGGCGGGCGGGTGGGGATGTGTAGTGGCCAACTCTTACCCGTTGTAGGGGTTGCAACCCCCACAACGTGACGAAGTCCCCGCCTAAGCGGGGACTTCGACAGAAGAGATGTATCGCTTTGTCGACAAAGCGATAAAGGCATACAGCGACTGGCGGACCTCAGCGCTTCTTCGCGGCACGCTTGGCCGCGCGGCGGCGGGCGCGTTCGCGCTTCTCCTCGGAGTCCATCTCGGCGGCGCGCTCGAGGGTGGGGGCGGAGCCGCCGTGACGGGCGGGGAGCCACCAGGAGCCGGGGGGCTGCTCGTCGGCGGGGTGGGCGGCGATCACCTCGTCGAGCATCTCGACCATCCGGTTGCGCAGCTGCTCGGTCTCGGCCGTGGGGTCCTCGCCGGTGAAGTGCATCGGCTCGCCGACGCGGATCTGGATGGTGCGACCGCGGGTCAGGTCCTTGGGGTGGTCCTTGGTGAGGATGCGCTGGGTGCCCCAGAGGATGACGGGCAGCACCGGGACCCCGGCCTCGGCGGCGATGCGTACGGCGCCGTTCTTGAACTCCTTGATCTCCATCGCCCGCGAGATGGTGGCCTCGGGGAAGATCCCGACGGCCTCGCCGGCGCGGAGGTACTCCACCGCCGCCTTGTACGAGCCGATGCCGTCACCGCGGTCGACGGGGATGTGGTGCATGGAGCGCATCACCGGACCGCCGACGGGGTGGTCGAAGATCTCCTTCTTCGCCATGAACCGCACCAGGCGCCCCGAGGGGTTCGCGCCGAGGCCGCCGTACACGAAGTCGGCGTAGCCGATGTGGTTGCAGGCGAGCAGCACGCCGCCGGAGCGGGGCACGTTCTCGGTGCCGGTCATGACGATCTTCTGGCCAAGAGCCTTGAAGGCCGTCTTGGCGGTGAGGATGATCGGCGGATAGGTGATGTCGCGCATGCGGTGAGCGTACGGACACCTCACCCCGGCGCGACAGCCCCCCACGGGGTGAGACCAGACACCGCCGCGCTCGGGCTCGTGCTGTGCGGCGGGCTCAGCGCCGCGCCTCAGGGGCCTACGTCAGCGGCGCGTGGCCAGGAAGTCGGCGATCCGGCCGATCGCCTCCTCCAGCATCGCCGCCTCGGGCAGCGTCACCAGGCGGAAGTGGTCGGGCTCGAACCAGTTGAACCCGGTGCCGTGCGTGACCAGGATCTTCTTCGCGCGCAGCAGGTCGATGACGAACGCCTCGTCGTCGTCGATGGCGTACACGTCGGGGTCCAGGCGGGGGAAGCAGTACAACGCGCCCTTGGGCTTGACGTTGCTGACGCCCGGGATCTCGTTGAGCAGCCGGTCGGCGAGTGCGGCCTGCTCGTAGAAGCGGCCGCCCGGGACGATCAGCTCCTCGATCGACTGGTAGCCGCCGAGCGCGGTCTGGATCGCGTGCTGCGCGGGCACGTTGGCACACATGCGCATGTTGGCGATGAGGGTGAGGCCCTCGATGAAGTCGGTGGCCAGCTCCTTGGGGCCGGAGATCATCAGCCACCCGGCGCGGTAGCCGCAGACCCGGTACGCCTTCGACAGACCGGAGAAGGTCAGGCAGAGCACGTCGTCGCCGGCGAACGTGGCGGCGTGGTGGTGCTCGGCGTCGTCGAACAGGATCTTCTCGTAGATCTCGTCGGCGAAGACGACCAGGTCGTGGCGGCGTGCGATGTCGATGAGCCCCTTGACGATCTCCTCGCTGTAGACCGCCCCCGTCGGGTTGTTGGGGTTGATGATCACGATGCCGTGCGTGTTCTCGGTGATCTTGGACTCGATGTCGGCGAGGTCCGGGTTCCACCCGTTCTCCTCGTCGCAGCGGTAGTGCACCGGGGTGCCGCCAGAGAGCGTGACCGCTCCGGTCCACAGCGGGTAGTCGGGGGCGGGCACGAGGATCTCGTTGCCGTCGTCGAGGAAGGCCTGCAGCACCATCGTGATCAGCTCGGAGACGCCGTTGCCGATGAAGACGTCGTCGACGCGCGTGTCAATGAGGCCGTGCGACTGGTAGTAGTTCATGACCGCGGTGCGCGCGGAGTAGATGCCGCGGGAGTCGCTGTACCCCTGGGAGGCGGGCAGGTGGTGGATCATGTCCGCCACCATCGCCTCGGGCGCCTGGAACCCGAACGGAGCCGTGTTGCCGATGTTGAGCTTGAGGATCCGGTGACCCTCTGCCTCGAGCCGCTGCGCCTCGACGAGGATGGGCCCCCGCACGTCGTAACGGACACCGCTCAGCTTCTTGCTCTGTCGAATTTGGCGCACGAGCCCATCATCGCAGGCCCACCCACGACCTAGCATGGGGTTATCGGCGTGGTACGCCACGGTGTGGCGCCGCGCACGCACGGTGGACGGGAGGCCGCGATGGGGCGCCGTACGGAGCCGCTGCTCAGCGCCCACCTCGCGGACGTGACCGGAGAGGTCCAGACCTGTGTCACCTGGCTGCTCAGCCCGGTGCAGGCACGCGGACTCGACGACGACCAGCGCCGCGAGGCGCGCAGCGGGTGGGTCGACGCCGTCACCGCCGAGTGGGGTCCGTGCGGACGCGTGCTGCGCGACACCGACGGCACTCTGATCGGCCACGTCCTGTACGCCCCGCCGTCGTACCTCCCGGGTCTGGCCAGCCTCCCCACCGCCCCCGCCTCGCAGGACGCGGTCGTGATGGTCGAGCTCTCCACCGTGGCGGGGCAACCGCGCCCGGCGCTGGCCCGTCACCTCGTCCAGTCGATGGCCAAGGACCTGGTGACCCGTGAGATCAGCGCCGTCGAGGCGTTCGGCCAACCGATCCGTACGGGGGACTGCGGGTGCCTGCTCTCACCCGGGCTGCTGGGGGCGTTGGGCTTCGCCGTGCACCGGCCGCACCCGCTGCACCCCCGGTTCCGGATGGACCTGCGCCGGTCGGTGACCTGGAAGGACGAGGTCGAGCTGGCCATCGAGCGGGTGCTGGGGGCCGTACGCCCTGCCCCGAGCACGAAGAAGGCGACCCGGCCGATCAGATCGGCACGGGTCGCCTCCGACGACTCATGATGCCCCGCAGGGCGGGAGCGGGACTCAGATGAAGTCCGCGAGCTCCTTGAGGAGGGCACCCTTGGGCTTGGCGCCGATGATCGTCTTGACGACCTCGCCACCGGAGTAGACGTTGATCGTCGGGATGCTGGCCACGCGGTAGGACGACGGGGTCACCGGGTTCTCGTCGATGTTCATCTTGACGAAGGTGATCTTGTCGCCGTGCTCGCTGCTCAGCTCGTCGAGGATGGGCGCGACCTGACGGCACGGACCGCACCACTCGGCCCAGAAGTCGACCAGGACGGGCTTGTCGGACTTGAGGACCGTCGCCTCGAACTCGGCGTCGGTCACTGCGGCCAGGTTGGACACGGTGTCTCCTTGGGGTTTGGGGTGCGTGCTCCTGACTCAACAGCACGGCACCGACAGTTTGTTCCCGCCACGCGGCGGGAGCGGGGTGCGGTGGGACTCAGCCGACCAGGGCGGCGGTGGCCTCGGCCGAGCCGGCCGTGGAGGCCTTGTGGTCGAGGGCGGCGATGTACCGCTCGGCGTCGAGCGCGGCCGAGCAGCCGGTGCCGGCGGCGGTGATCGCCTGACGGTACGAGTGGTCGACCAGGTCACCGGCGGCGAAGACGCCCGGGAGGTTGGTCTCGGTCGTGGGGTGCTTGACGACCACGTAGCCCTCGTCGTCGAGGTCGACCTGCCCGGTCAGCAGCTCGCTGCGGGGGTCGTGGCCGATGGCGATGAAGAGGCCGGTCACGCCCAGGTCGCGCTCCTCGCCGGTGACGGTGTCACGCAGCGTGATCCCCTCCAGCGAGTCGGTGCCGTTGACGGCGGCGACCTCGGAGTTCCAGACCATCTCGAGCTTGGGGTCGGCGAACGCACGCTCGGCCATCACCTTGGAGGCGCGCAGCTCGTCGCGGCGGTGCACCAGGTAGACCTTGGAGGCGAAGCGGGTCAGGAAGGTGGCCTCCTCGACGGCGGAGTCGCCGCCGCCGATGACCGCGATCTCCTTGTCGCGGAAGAAGAAGCCGTCGCAGGTCGCGCACCAGGAGACGCCGCGGCCCGACAGCTCCTCCTCGTTGGGGAGGCCGAGCTTGCGGTAGCCGGAGCCGGTCGCGAGGATCACCGAGCGCGCCTGGTACGTGTCGGTGGCGGTCTTGACGATCTTGACGTCACCGGTCAGGTCGACCTCGACCACGTCGTCGGAGACCAGCTCGGCGCCGAAGCGCTCGGCCTGGGCCCGCATCTCGTCCATCAGGGCCGGGCCCATGATGCCGTCGCGGAAGCCCGGGAAGTTCTCCACCTCGGTGGTGTTCATCAGGGCGCCACCGGCGGTGACGGAGCCCTCGAAGACCAGCGGCTCCAGGGCGGCCCGCGCGGCGTACACGGCGGCGGTGTAGCCCGAGGGCCCCGAGCCGATGATGATGACGTTGCGAACCTGGTCGGACATGACGCTCCTGCATGAGGGTGGGTGCGGCGGTGGGTCGGTGGCCGCGCACGCGCGACCACACAGACGGAACCGATCGTAGGTCAGCGATGTTCCCGGACCCACCTCGTCCCGCGCCGCGACCCCTGCTGGACGCGGGCTGGACGGGTGTGCACGCGCCGGCGGTGGCTCAGTCCAGCGGTACGACGCGGGCCAGGCTGCCGTCGCAGAGGCGGACCTCGACGCGGTCGGGATCGTCGCCCGGACGCCAGCGGGCCACGGCGCGTTCGCCGTCCCACCACACGGTGATCCAGGTGCCCTGCCGAGCGGCTCGGGTCGCCTCGCACCCGCGGGTCTGCCGCCACGACAGGGTTGCCCTGTCCATCGGCAACCGTCCCACCGCGCCGAGGATCTGGGCGTCGTCCATGTCGCTGCTCAGGTCGGGGGCGGCGCGCGCGGCGCTCTGGGTGTCCAGCTCGGCGCTCGACTCGGGAGCGGACTTCCCGCCGCGAGGAGCCGCGTCGAGGTTGTCGCGCCCGCTGTCGAAGTTCTTCTCGTCCGCCTTCTCGTCGGCCTGGGGCTGCGTCGAGTCGAGGCTGGCCCCGGCCGTGTCGGAGGAGGGCGAGCTGGTGCCGAACGGCTGCAGCTGGTTGACGCCGACACCGGCGACCACCACGACCGCAGCGGCCGCGACGAACTGGGTCATCCGGCGGCGCCGGCGGGCCGCGAGGTCGATGACCGGGGCCGGGGAGGGTTCCGGCGCAGAGGCGTCGCGCTCGGCGACGAGCCCGGCCAGCGTGGTGTCCAGGCGGGCGACGACCTCGTCGGGCACGGGTGCGTCGTGGCGCGCGTCGGCCAGGAGCCGGCGTACGGCGTCCTCGTGCTGGGTCATCTCACCTCCTGCGGAGTGGTCGGAAAGAAGTCAGGGCGGTGCGGCGCTCGTGCGGCGCGCACCCGTCGGAGAAGGCCTCAGGCGGGCGGGCCACGGGGAGGACCTGTACGTGGGACGGCCCCCGCCGCGGGCGGGTTCCCGTGGTCCTGCTCACCCTCGGCGTCGGGGCGAAGCATCCCGAGGAGCTCGGCGAGCTTGGCGCGGCCCCGTGAGCAGCGCGACTTCACCGTCCCCTCGGCGCAGTCCAGCATCGCGGCCACCTCGGCGACCGGGTACCCCTCCATGTCGACCAGCACCAGGGCCGCGCGCTGCTCGGCCGGCAGGGTTTCGAGGGCCCGGAGGACCGTACGGCGACGCTCGTCGTCGATCGCGTTCTGCACGGGGTCGGACTCGGTGCCGGCCGACGAGACCAGCGCACCCCGGTCGCTCCAGTCGTCGAGGTCGTCCGGCAGCGCCTCGGCGCGGCGTACCTTGGACGCACGGATCCGGTCGAGGCAGGCGTTGACGACGACCCGGTGCAGCCAGGTGGTCACGGCCGCGTCGCCGCGGAACGAGCCGGCGCGGCGGAACGCGGCGACCATGCCGTCCTGCAGGCCGTCGGCGGCGTCGTGCGGGTTGCCCATCGTGCGCAGCGCCACGGCCCACAGGCGGTCGCGGTGGCGGCCGAAGAGGACCCCGAACGCCTCCGGGTCGCCGTCGACGTGGGCGCGCAGCAGGCTGGCGTCGTCGAGCTCCTCGTACGCGGGTCGCGTCATCCCTTGACCTCGACCTCGGCGACCGTGCCGCGGAACCCGTCGGAGACCTGCGGGATCGAGGTGAGCCAGACCAGGACGTAGCGGCCCCCGGTGTCGTCGGGGAGTCCGACCTCGACCGTGCCGGCCCCCTCGCCGCGGCCGACGGGCTCGAGCCCGTCGAGGGAGGTGATCGGCTCCTCCGACACGTACACCTCGAAGGTGGTGGGTCCGCCCTCGGTGGTCACGTCGACCTCGCGGACGATCTCCGCGGCCGACAGGGTCAGCAGCAGGCCGACGCCGTCCTTGAGGCCCCCGGGACCGAAGTTCTCGTTGTACGTCTGGGTGTTCCAGGCGGTCTCGACCTTGCCGTCGAGCGCCAGCGGCACCAGCTCGGGGTACTCCTCGGGGGGCGTGCCCTGGGGGTCGAAGTCCTCGCCGCGGACGTCGGTGAACGCCTGCGGAGCGCCCTGCGTGCGCTGCTGGGTGCCCGGGCGGCCGTCGTCGGGGTCGTCGTTGCCGCCCGGCCCCTTGCCCAGCTGGTACGCCATCAGGGCGCCGAGCAGGACCAGGAGCGCGATCCCGATGAACAGGCCGAGGCGGAACCAGTTGCGGCCCGGCACCTCCGCGTGGGTGGACGTGCCGGTGTGGGTGTCGTCGCGGCGCCGGCCCGACCCCGTGGTGGTGGGGTCGCCCGGCTCCTCCCACGGCCAGAACTGCTGCTGGGGCACCACGACGCCGGGGCGGGGACGGCGTACGGGCTGCCCCTCGGGCGGGTCAGGCGCGAAGAGCGGTCGCTCCGCCTGGGGGGCGAGCTCCGGCGGCGGCGCCGGGGGCTCGCTGCGGGCGCGCAGCCAGGTCACCTCGTCGTTGTCGTCGTCGAACAGCGGCAGGCCGGCCTCGGTCGGGACGTCCGTCGGGGCGCTCTCCGCGGGCTGTTCCGCGGCGGGCTCCGACAGCTTCTCCGGGGCAGGCGCCGCCGCCGGCTCAGCCTCGGGCTGCGGCTCGGTCGGCGTGACCTCGGTGACGGGTTCGGCCGTCGGCTCGTGCGTCGGCTGCGGCGAGGCGGCGAGGGGCGGCCGGGCCGGGGGCTCGTACGGCTCCGGCTCGGGCCACGGCCCGGTGAGCGCCGGGCCGGGCGGCTGGGCGGGCGGGTGCGCCGGCACCTGCGGGACCGGGAGCACCTGGCCGGCGTCGCCGACGAACTCGTGCAGCAGGTCGGCGATGCCGCGCGCGGTGGTGACGTCGTGCCGCGAGCCGGTCGTACGGCTGGGCGCCAGCGGGTTCAGCAGCTCCTCGCAGAGCCCGTCCAGCACCCGGGGCACGCCCGCGCGGACCCGGCGCGGACGGAGCACCGAACCGTGCCCGGCCGGCGCCGGGGGCAGCAGGGACGGGGTGATCCCCGCCCACTTGCCGGTCAGGCAGGCGTACAGCAGGGCACCCAGGTCGGTCAGGTCGACCTGCTGGCGCCCCGGCGGCAGCCCGTGCAGGGCGGCCTCGACGGCGAACCCGATGATCCGCACCTGCCCGATCTGGTCGATCATCACGTTCTCCGGCACCAGCCGGCCGTGGGCCAGCCCGGCCGCGTGCGCGACGGCCAGGGAGTCGGCCACCTCGGCCACGATCCACGCGGACCGGCGCGGAGACATCGGGCCGTCACCGATGAGCATGTCGTCGAGCGACTGGCCGGTGCCCCACTCGTTGACGACGTAGCAGAGGTCCTCGCGCAGGTCGGCGTCGAGCACCCGCAGCATCCGCGCGTCGTGCAGCGGGGCCACGGTCCGCGCGGCCTCCATCAGGGGCTCGGCGCGGTCGCTGTCGCGGCGGATCACGTGCACGGCGACGTCGCGCCCCAGCACGAGGTCGTGGGCGCGCCAGAAGCGTCCCTCACCGCTCTCGGAGAGCAGGTCGGAGAGCACGTAGCGGCCGGCCAGGCGGTCGCCGGCGTTCAGTGACGTGCCCACC
>NZ_JBJEHY010000081.1:0-7531 GCF_051876515.1 Nocardioides sp.
GGTTGAGCAGGGAGGCGCACAGGAGCGCGACACCGGCGTTCTTGGAGGTCTTCACGTCGATGGTGCCGGCGAGCTTGGTGGGACCGTGGACCCGCAGGTGCGTCGGCCCCGGGGCGAGGCTCACGATCTCCTGGTCGAGTGCGGCGCTGATCTTGGCCAACGTCTGCAGGGAGAGGTTCTGGTGGCCCTTCTCGATGCGGTTGATGGCGCTCTGACTGGTGTCGAGCAGGTCCGCGAGCTGTGACTGCGTGAGTCCGCGGTGCTTCCGCGCGTCACGGATGAGGTTGCCGATCCGGCCCTGGTAGTCACTCATGCCGTCACGTTATCTCAGATATGAGATAGGGCAACTTCGCCGCCCCGGGCCGGCTGGACCACCGGCCCGACAACGCGACCGTCATACCGGCGGTCGCTGGTGCGGCAGTGCAACGATGGGGGAATGCGAGCAACCATTCTCCACGCGCCCGGTGACATCCGAGTCGAGGAGGTGCCGGATGCCGCCATCGAGCAGCCCACGGACGCCGTCGTACGGGTCGTCGCCGGATGCATCTGCGGCTCGGACCTCTGGCCCTACCGGGGCCTCAACGCCGCCACCCCGCCTCGTACCATCGGCCACGAGTGCATCGGCGTCGTCGAGGAGGTCGGCTCCGCGGTCAGATCCGTACGCCCCGGCGACTTCGTGATCGTCCCGTTCTGCCACAGCGACAACACCTGCCCCCACTGCCGGGCCGGCGTGCAGTCCGGATGCTCGAACCTCGGCTTCACAGTCAGCGGTCAGGCCGAGTACGCCCGCGTGACCCAGGCCGACGGCACCCTCGTCGCCCTCGTCGGGGTGCCGGACGAGCACCTGGTCCCGAGCCTCCTGACCCTCTCGGACGTCATGCCCACGGGATGGCACGCCAGCGTGGCTGCCCGGGTGAAGCCGGGAGACACCGCGGTCGTCGTCGGTGACGGCGCGGTCGGCCTGTGCGGGGTCCTCTCCGCCGTCCTGCAGGGCGCCGAGCAGGTCGTGGCGCTCTCCCGCCACGCGCCCCGTCAGGAGGTCGCGCGTGCGTTCGGCGCCACCCACGTCGTCGCCGCCAGGGGCGAGGAGGCGGTCGCGGCCGTCCGCGAGCTGACCGGAGGGCTCGGCGCGGACGCGGTCCTCGAGTGCGTGGGCACCAGCGAGTCGATGGACACCGCCATCGACTGCGCCCGCCCCGGGGCCACGGTGGGGTTCGTCGGGGTACCGCACGGGGTCGAGATCGACGCCGGACGCCTCTTCCGCCGCAACGTCGCGCTCGCCGGTGGGATGGCCCCGGTGCGGGCGTACCTGCCGCAGCTGCTCGACCTCGTCCTGGACGGCCGTATCGACCCGGGGCAGGTCTTCGACAGCACGATCGACCTCGCCGACGTGGCTGAGGGTTACCGCGCCATGGACGAGCGCCGGGCGATCAAGGTTCTCGTACGCCCGTGACGCCTGTCGCCACGGTCAGCCGCGAGCACGCCCGCCGGATGGCGGTCCGTGCGCAGCTGCTGGACGTCGCCCCTGGGACGACCCCAGCACCCGACGCTGTCGACGTGGTCGAGCGCCTCGGGGGCGTGCAGGTCGACCTCACCGAGGCCGTGGCCCGCAGCGCCGACCTGGTGCTGCGGGCGCGTCTGGGAGCGAGCCACCCCGAGCGTGGTTGCGACGACCTGCAGGCCGCCGGGCTCCTCTTCGAGCACCGGGGCCGTCTCGTCGGCCCCCAGCAGCTCGCCCGGCTGAGGGCCGACATGGACGTCTGGCCGGGGCGGACCCGTCTGCGGCCGTGGCAGGACGACGTGGACCAGTGGATCAGCGCCAACGTCGGCGCACGCAGGGCCGTGATCGGCGCGCTGCGCAGCGACGGGCCACTCGCGGCACGCGACCTGCCCGACGAGATCGTCGCCCCGTGGCGCTCCTCGGGGTGGAGCAACAACAAGAGCGTGCTCAAGCTCGTCGAGTGCCTGGAGTCCCGCGGCGAGGTGGCCGTGGTGAGCAGGGAGGGGCGGGAGCGGATCTGGGACCTCGCGGAGCGGGTGCACCCCGACCTGCCGGTCGTCGACCACGAGACCGCGCACCGCGAGGAGGCAGGCGTGAGGCTCCGTGCCGCGGGCCTGCTGCGGCCGGTCCGGGTGGGGGCGGACGTCGAGGAGCACGACCTCAGCGACATCGGGGTGCCCGTACGGGTCGACGGGGTCAGGGGGACGTGGCGGGCGGACGAGGACCTGCTGGAGGAGACGGCCGACGACCCCGGCACCGGGGTGCGGCTGCTCTCGCCGCTGGACCGTCTGGTCTTCGACCGGCGCAGGGCCTCGGAGCTGTTCGGCTTCGACTACCAGCTCGAGATGTACAAGCCAGCGGCCAGCCGCCGGTGGGGCTACTGGGCGCTCCCGGTCCTCCACGGCTCCCACCTGGTCGGGAAGGTCGACGTCACCGCGGACCGGGAGGCCGGGGTGCTGCACGTCGATGCGGTGCACCGCGACGGCCTCTGGGACGAGGAGCTCGCCGACGCGGTGGAGGTGGAGCTGGACGCACTGGCGCGTTGGCTCGGCCTCGCCCGACCCTGACGTCACGGACGGGCGAGCACCTCACCGTTGGGGACGATGAGCCAGCCGTCCGGGTCGTCCGCCCAGCGCCGCCACGCGCCGGAGATCTCCTTCAGCTCCTCGGGGGTGGCGAACCCGCCCGCGAGAAGCTGCTCGGGAAAGGCCCCGTCCAGGATCCTCCTCTCCCACATGCCGCCCCAGTACTCGCGGTCCTGGGCCGTCGCGAAGCACCAGAGCTCTGCGGAGGGATCCACGCGGGAGAAGCCCGCTGCGTTCGCCCAGGCCAGCAGGCGTCGTCCGGCGTCCGGCTCCCCAAGGTTCTCACGCGCGGCGCGCTGGTACAGCGCCATCCACCGGTCCAGCTCGGGAAGCTCGGGGTACCACGTGAACGCGGCGTAGTCGGCGTCCCGTACGGCCACGACGCCGTCGGGACGGCACACCCGGCGCATCTCCGTGAGCGCCAGGACCGGGTCGGCCACGTGCTGCAGCACCTGGTGGGCGTGGACCACGTCGTACGAGTCGTCCGGCAGGTCGAGGGCGTGCACGTCACCGACGAGGTACGTGATGCCGTGGAGCCCCTGGCGCTCGCACTCCGACCGGGTCAGCTCGATCGCGGACTCGGTGGCCTCCAGTGCGGTGAGGTTCTGCGGGCCGACGATGCGCGCGAGGTCCGCGGTGATCGTGCCGGGGCCACTGCCGACGTCGAGCAGGCGCTGGCCCTCGGCCAGGCGGCCGAGCAGGTACCCCGCCGAGTTCTGTGCCGTGCGCCAGCGGTGCGAGGCGAGGACCGCCTCGTGGTGCCCGTGGGTGTATCGCTGCTCCATGTGACCTGTCTACCGGTCCGCCTGCGCGCAGACGGGGGGCGTCCACGCCGCGGTCGTTCTCACCCCTCGCCGAGGTGGCCGGAGAGACGGGCGTGGCGGGACGCACTGACCTCGTCAAGGCCGGTGATGGAGACACGCTTGCCCTTGCTGGCGTACTTGTTCTCGACGGAGTCGAGTGCGGCGACGCTGGAGGCGTCCCAGACGTGCGAGGCGGAGAGGTCGATCTCGACCCGGTCGGGGTCGGTGGCGTACTCGAACTGGGTGTAGAGGTCGTTGCTGGAGGCGAAGAAGAGCTCCCCGGTGACCCGGTAGCGGGCAACCTCGTGCCCCTCCTCGTCGACCCCGAGGGAACGCTGCACGGCGGTCAGGTGAGCCACGCGGCGCGCGAACAGGGTCATCGCGGTCAGCACGCCGAGACCGACACCGATCGCCAGGTTGTGGGTGGCAACCGTGGCCACCACCGTCACCACCATCACGAAGGTCTCGGAGCGCGGCATCCGCCGCAGGGTCGCCGGGGTCACCGAGTGCCAGTCGAACGCCGTCACGGACACCATGACCATGACCGCCACGAGCGCGGCCATCGGGATGATGGCGACGACGTCGCCGAAGCCCACGACCAGCACCAGCAGGAACACTCCCGCGGCGAAGGTCGACAGGCGCGTACGGGCACCCGCGACCTTGACGTTCATCATCGTCTGGCCGATCACCGCGCACCCGCCCATGCCCCCGAAGCACCCGGTCACGACGTTCGCGACGCCCTGGGCCCAGCCCTCGCGTGTCTTGTCGGAGTGGGTGTCGGTGATGTCGTCGACGAGCTTGGCGGTGAGCAGGGACTCGAGGAGGCCGACCAGCGCCATGGCGAGCGCGTACGGGGCGATGAGGGTGAAGGTGTCCCAGGTCCACGGGACGTCGGGCCAGAAGAGGCTGGGCAGGGAGTCGGGCAGCTCACCCTCGTCGCCGACGACGGGGACGTCCACCGACGCGGCGACCGTGAAGCAGGTGAGCAGCACCACGGCCACCAGCGGGGAGGGAACGGCTCCCGTCAGCCGCGGGAAGCCCACGATCACGGCGATCCCCGCCAGGACCAGCGGGTACACCTGCCAGGGCACGTCGACGACGTGGTCCACCTGGGAGAGCAGGACCAGCAGCGCCAGGGCGTTGACGAAGCCGACCATCACCGATCGGGGGATGAACCGCAGCAGCTTCGCCACCCCGAGCAGCGACAAGGTGATCTGGAAGAGACCCCCCAGCAGCACGGTGGCGATGAGGTGGTCGTACCCGTGCTCGTGCATCACCGGGGCGATCACGAGCGCGACCGCGCCCGTGGCGGCCGAGATCATGGCCGGCCGACCACCCAGCACGGCGGTCGTCACCGCCATGAAGAAGCTGGCAACCAGACCCACGCGCGGGTCCACGCCCGCGATGACGGAGAACGCGATCGCCTCGGGGATCAGAGCCAGCCCGACCACGAGGCCCGCCAGCAGCTCCGTCCGCAGCTGACGCGGTGACCTCAGGGCGCCGCGTACGGTCGAGACCCCCGGGGCGGGGGAGGGGGCGGTGGTGTGCATCGGTGAGCGGCTCGCTTCCTGGGTCGGACGACCACCGAGAAGTATCCCGGCCCGTCACGATCCCGGCGCCGGCCGGGGCGGCGTGGGCAGCCCGCCGGGAGCGTGGTCACACCTGCCGACCGCGGATCGTCATGTGGTCGTGGCCGCTGACCACGGAAACGTCACCGGTCGCCACTAGTGTTTGTCGCCTGCTCGTCGCCCTCTCCCAGGAGTACGCATGTCCTCGTCGCCGTCCACGTCGCACCCCGCCGACACCCACGACTTCATCAGCGTCCACGGCGCGCGGGAGAACAACCTCAAGGGCGTCGACGTCCAGATCCCCAAGCGTCGCCTCACGGTGTTCACGGGCGTCTCGGGCTCCGGGAAGTCGTCGCTGGTCTTCGGGACCGTGGCGGCGGAGTCGCAGCGCATGATCAACGAGACGTACAGCGCCTTCGTCCAGGGGTTCATGCCCAGCCTGGCCCGGCCCGAGGTCGACAGCCTCTCCGGCCTGACGACGGCGATCATCGTGGACCAGGAGCGGCTCGGCGCCAACGCCCGCTCCACGGTCGGCACGGTCACCGACGCGCACGCCATGCTGCGGACCCTGTTCAGCCGCATCGGCGACCCGTACGTCGGGCCACCGACCGCCTTCTCGTTCAACGTGCCCACCCGCAAGGCCAGCGGCGTGATGAGCACGGAGAAGGCCGGCGGCCGGGTGGAGAAGAGCGTCGTCAAGCAGGAGGTCTACCTCGGTGGCATGTGCCCCGAGTGCGAGGGGCGGGGCACCGTCTCCGCCCTCGACCTGACCCAGATCATCGACGAGTCCAGGTCCCTGGAGGAGGGCGCGATCCTGGTGCCCGGCTACACGGCCGACGGCTGGATGGTCGCCCCGTACAAGGTGCTCGTGCCCGGGGACAAGCCGATCAAGGACCTCACCAAGGCCCAGCGGGACGACCTGCTGTACGGCGAGATGCGCAAGGTCAAGGTCGAGAAGATCAACGTCAGCACCGAGGGCCTGATCCCCAAGATCCGCAAGTCGATGTTCAGCAAGGACCCCGACTCCCTGCAGCCCCACATCAAGGCGTTCGTCGAGCGTGCCGCGGTCTTCGGGCGGTGCGAGGCGTGTGACGGCACCCGGCTCAACGACGCGGCCCGGTCCTCGAAGATCAACGGTCTCTCCATCGCCGACGTCGCCGACATGCAGATCACCGACCTCGCCGAGTGGGTCCGGGGCATCGACGCACCGGGAGTGGGACCCCTGCGCGACGGTCTGCTGCACCTCTTCGAGGCCTTCGACGACATCGGCCTGGGCTACCTGTCCCTCGACCGGGCCTCGGGCACCCTCTCGGGCGGGGAGGCGCAGCGCACCAAGATGATCCGCCACCTCGGCTCCGCCCTCACCGACGTGACGTACGTCTTCGACGAGCCGACCGTGGGGCTGCACCCGCACGACATCGACCGGATGAACCGGCTGCTCCTCGAGCTGCGCGACAAGGGCAACACCGTCCTGGTCGTCGAGCACAAGCCTGAGACGATCGCCATCGCCGACCACGTCGTCGACCTCGGGCCGCACGCCGGCTCCGCCGGCGGCGAGATCTGCTTCGAGGGCACCGTCGAGGGGCTCCGGACGGCCGACACGCTGACTGGTCGTCACCTGTCGTACCGGGCCGAGCTCAAGGACGCGGTGCGCACGGCGACGGGCGCTCTCGAGATCCGTGGGGCCTCCAGCCACAACCTGCGCGACGTTGACGTCGACGTGCCGCTCGGAGTCCTGTGCGTCGTGACGGGCGTGGCGGGGTCGGGCAAGAGCTCCCTGATCCACGGCGAGCTGGGTGGCCGCGACGACGTCGTGGTGGTCGACCAGGGCGCCATCAAGGGGTCCCGTCGCAGCAACCCTGCGACCTACACCGGCCTGCTGGAGCCGATCCGCAAGGCGTTCGCGAAGACCAACGGTGTCAAGCCCGCCCTGTTCAGCGCCAACTCCGAGGGCGCCTGCGAGACGTGCAAGGGCGCCGGCCTCGTCTTCACCGAGCTCGGGTTCATGGAGACGGTCTCCACGGTGTGCGACGAGTGCGGCGGCAAGCGGTTCAACGCCAGCGTGCTCGAGCTGCGCCACGGAGGACTCAACATCGCCGAGGTGCTGGAGCTGCCGGTCGCAGGAGCGCTGGAGTTCTTCCGCGACGGCGAGGGGGCTCTGCCTGCCGCGGCCAAGATCCTCGAGCGCCTGGACGACGTCGGCCTGGGATACCTCACCCTCGGCCAGCCTCTCAACACGCTGTCCGGTGGTGAGCGCCAGCGGCTCAAGCTCGCGATGCACATGGGGGACAAGGGCGGCGTGTACGTCCTCGACGAGCCGACCACGGGGCTGCACCTGGCAGACGTCGAGAACCTGCTGCGGCTGCTGGACAAGCTCGTCGACGCGGGGAAGTCCGTGATCGTCATCGAGCACCACCAGGCGGTCATGGCGCACGGCGACTGGATCATCGATCTGGGCCCCGGCGCCGGCCACGACGGCGGCACGGTCGTCTTCGAGGGCACCCCGAAGGCGTTGGTCGCCGAGGCCGCGACCCTCACCGGCAAGCACCTCAAGGAGTACGTCGGCGGCTGACC
>NZ_JBJEHY010000081.1:7631-14064 GCF_051876515.1 Nocardioides sp.
GCGCGCCGTGGCGGTGGACAGGAGGGCCGGGGCGGCGCAGTGTGGAGATCCATCTCTCGGGAGGTTCACCCATGCGCGCACCACGTCTGCGGCACGTCACGACAGCCCTCTCCACCCTCGTCCTGGCCGTGACCCTGGCCCCCGCGGGTCACGCGGCGGGATCCTCAGCTCCGGGCCACGGCGACCCCGGTCGTACGCCACCGGCGAAGGTGCCCACCGCCGTCGGTTACGGGGGAGCGGTCTCGACCGTTGACCCTGACGCCACACGGGCCGGTCTGGAGGTCCTGCGCCGAGGGGGCAACGCGGCGGATGCTGCCGTGGCGGCCGCCGCGGCCCTGGGAGTCACGGAGCCCTACTCCGCCGGTGTCGGCGGTGGCGGCTACTTCGTCCACTACGACGCCGCCACCGGCACCGTCGGCACCATCGACGGGCGCGAGACCGCACCGGCCGGCATGCCCACCGACGCCTTCATCGACCCGGCGACCGGCGCGCCGTACCGCTTCACTCCCGACCTGGTCACCAGCGGTGTCTCGGTTGGCGTCCCCGGTACTCCTGCCACCTGGGAGCGGGCCCTGGAGAAGTGGGGTCGCTGGGACCTGCGACGGGCACTGAAGCCCGCCACGACACTGGCCCGTCGAGGGTTCGTCGTGGATGAGACCTTCCGCCAGCAGACCCTCGACAACAAGGTGCGCTTCGAGGCGTTCGACGCCACGGCGGACCTCTTCCTCCCCGGCGGCGACGCGCCGCGGGTGGGCTCCGTCTTCCGGAACAAGGACCTGGCGGCGACGTACGACTCGATCGGGCGCCACGGCACGCGGGCCTTCTACCGTGGCCGGCTGGCGGACCTGATGGCCGACGTCGTCCAGCACCCGCGCACCAGCGACGACACGTCACTGCCGGTCCCGGCGGGCCACCTCACCACGACCGACCTCCGCGACTACCGGGTCCGGGAGCAGGCGCCCACCAGGATCAGCTACCGCGGTCTGGACGTGTACGGCATGGCGCCCTCGTCCTCGGGCGGCACCACCGTGGGGGAGGCCCTCAACATCCTGGAGGGCAGCGACCTCGGTGCCATGGACGAGACGGCCGCGCTGCACCAGTACCTCGAGGCGTCCTCGCTGGCGTTCGCGGACCGTGGGCGGTACGTCGGTGACCCGGCGTACGTCGACGTGCCCACGACGGACCTGCTCTCCGACACGTACGCGGCCGAACGCGCCTGCCTGATCAACCCGTCCACCGCGCTGGCGAAGCCGGTCGCGGCGGGCGACGTCACCGCCTACGACGGGGTCTGCGCGGGCGGAACGGGCGCCGGTGAGGTGGAGGCCGACACGGAGAACATCTCCACCACCCACCTGACCACTGCTGACCGGTGGGGCAACGTGGTGGCGTACACCCTGACCATCGAGCAGACCGGCGGCTCGGGCCAGGTGGTGCCCGGGCACGGGTTCCTGCTCAACAACGAGCTGACCGACTTCTCCACCGTCTTCGACCCGGCCGATCCCAACCGCATCCAGCCGGGCAAGCGTCCGCGTTCGTCCATGTCGCCCACGATCGTGCTGCGCGACGGCAAGCCCTTCCTGGCGCTCGGTTCCCCGGGCGGCTCCACCATCATCACGACCGTCCTGCAGATGCTGCTCAACCGTATCGACCTGGGCATGTCGATCGAGGAAGCCATCGCAGCGCCGCGGACCAGCCCGCGCAACACGGCCAACGTCACCTCCGAACCGGCCTTCATCGACGAGTTCGGCCCCGCGCTCAGCGCGCTGGGGCACCGGCTCGTACCGGCGGGTGACGCGTTCACCAGTGCGGCGGAGATCGGGGCGGCCACCGCGATCGAGTTCGGTCGCCACGGCCGGATGACGGCGGTCGCTGAACCCGAGCGTCGTGGCGGGGGAGCGGCTGGGGTCGTGCGCCGACGGTGACCGGGGCGAGGTCGACGGACGTGGCGTCCAGGCGCAGGATGGTGCCATGACCTGGACGCCCGCCGCCGACCGTTACGACTCGATGGACTACCGCTTCTGCGGGACCTCGGGACTCAAGCTGCCGGCCCTCTCGCTGGGGCTGTGGCAGAACTTCGGGACTGACCGTCCCGAGGAGACCCAGCGCGCGATCCTGCGCCGGGCCTTCGACCGGGGCGTCACCCACTTCGACCTCGCCAACAACTACGGGCCTCCGTACGGCCGGGCGGAGGAGAACTTCGGGCGCTACCTGCGCGACGACTTCGCTGGGCTGCGCGACGAGCTGCTCATCTCGACCAAGGCGGGCTGGGACATGTGGCCCGGCCCGTACGGCCAGGGCGGGGGTTCGCGGAAGTACGTCCTGTCGTCCCTCGACCAGTCACTGGCCCGCCTGGGCCTCGACTACGTCGACATCTTCTACTCGCACCGCTTCGACCCCGACACCCCGGTCGAGGAGACGATGATGGCGCTCGACCAGGCCGTACGGTCCGGGCGCGCCCTGTACGTGGGGATCTCGTCGTACTCGGCGACCAAGACCCGCGAGGCCGCCTCGATCGCCCGTGAGCTGGGGACGCCGCTGCTGATCCACCAGCCGTCGTACTCGATGTTCAACCGGTGGATCGAGGAGTCGCTCCTCGACGAGCTCGAGACCCAGGGGATGGGGTGCATCGCCTTCACGGCACTGGCCCAGGGCCTCCTCACCGACCGCTACCTGCAGGGCATCCCGGCTGACTCGCGGGCAGCACGCGCCGGCTCCTCGGTGCAGGACAGCCACCTGACCGCCGAGACGCTGGACCGCGTGCGGGCGCTCAACGAGATCGCGGCGGGCCGCGGTCAGAAGCTCGCCCAGCTCGCGCTGCAGTGGGCCCTGCGCGACCGCCGCATGACGTCGCTGGTCATCGGCGCCTCCAGCGTCGAGCAGCTCGACACGAACCTGGACGCTCTGGCGTTCCCCGACCTGACCGAGGACGAGCTGCGCCGGATCGACGAGTTCGCCGTCGAGGCGGGCATCAACCTGTGGGCCAAGCAGACCGAGGAGTAGATCCGGTCAGTCGGCCAGGACGAGTGTGCTCGTGGCACGCGTCATCGCCACGTACCGGTCCACCGCCGCGGTGTACCCCGCGCCCCAGGCCTGTGCACCCACGAGGACGACGAGGTCGAACTCGAGTCCCTTGGCGCCGACGGCTGAGAGGTGGGTGACCCGGGGGCTCGCGCTGACGTCCTCGGCCCCGATGACGCAGACGGTGCCCTCGCGGTGCTGCTCCAGCCAGGTCGCCACCGCGTCGGCCACCTCCGCGCTGCGGACCCGCCTGACGGGGATGCCGGAGGTACGGATGGACCGGGGCACGTTGGCGTCGGGCAGGACCGCGCGGATCTCGGGCGCCGCGGCCTCCATCACCTCGTGGGGTGTCCGGTAGTTTACGGTGAGCTCGGCACGTCGCGCCCCCGTCAGGCCTACCTGTTCGAGGTGCTCCTCCCAGCTGCCCCGGAACCGCTGACGTGCCTGCGCCCGGTCCCCGACGATGGTGAAGCTGCGTGACGGGCACCGGGCGATCAGCATCTGCCACTGGGCGTCGGTCAGCTCCTGCGCCTCGTCGACGATGACGTGGGCGAACGGCCCGGCGAGCCTGTCGGTGTCGAGGCTGGACGTGGGGTGCCCCGAGTCCTCCAGCTTCTCGCGCATGTCGTCGACGGTGAGCATGGAGACGAGGCCCTCGCCGAACTCGTCCCCGCCCGCACTGACGAGGTGCTCGATCACGGCGTCCATCTCGGCAGCGTCGGCTGCTCGACGGCGCGCGTCACTCCGGCGCCGGGCCTCCCAGTCCACGTCGCCCAGTCGGCGTCGGGCAGCGTCCAGCAGCGGGAGGTCGTCCGTGGTCCAGGGCGCGTCCGCGGCGCGCCGCAGGTGGGTGATCTGCTCGGAGGTGAGCCACGGCGCGCACCGCCGGAGGTACGCGGGAACCTCCCACAGGTCGGCGACGACGTCGGTGTACTCAAGCAGGGGCCACGCGGCGCGGATCGCCTCGCGGACCTCCTTGACCCGACGCAGCGCACCTGCCACGTCGCTCGCGGCGTCCTCGTCGAGGTCGAGCTTGGTGGCCACCACCTCACCGAGCGACTCCCACAGCAGCTCCCGGGACTCGTTGTGCGGGGTGGCCGTACCGACACGTGCGAAGGCCTCGGCCCAGTCGTCGACGCCGATCCACACCTCACCCCACGGGGTGTCCACGTCGAGTCCCGCGGTGGGTGGCTCCTCGTACAGCGCGACCGCTGGGCCGATGGCATCCACCATCTCGCGGCGGGCCTTCAGCGAGCGGACTGTCTCGTCGGCCTCGTCGACGGCGGCGTCTCCGTGCGGCACCAGGTCAGCCAGGGTGCAGGTCTGCACCCCGTCCTCGCCGAGATTGGGGAGCACGTCTGCGATGTAGTGCAGGTACGGACGGTGCGGGCCGACGAAGAGGACGCCTCCGCGGCGCTCGTCGACGCGCGGGTCGGCGTACATGAGGTAGGCGGCACGGTGGAGCGCGACGACGGTCTTCCCGGTCCCGGGGCCGCCGTCGACGACGAGTGGCCCGTGGGAGTCGGCTCGGATGATCATGTCCTGGTCGGCCTGGATGGTGCTGAGCACGTCGCGCATGGTGCTGCTCCGACTGGCGGACAGCGAGGCGATGAACGCGCCGTCCTCGTCGAGGGACAGGTCGCCGCGGTCCGTCGTACCGTCGAGCACCTCGTCCCAGTAGTCCACGACGAGACCGTTGGCCCAGCGGTACCGACGCCGGCTGCTGAGCCCCATGGGGTGCGCGGGGGTGGCAGCGAAGTACGGCTCCGCGGCGGGACTGCGCCAGTCGACGAGGAGCCGCTCCCCGTCCTCGTCGCTCAGGCCGAAGCGGCCGATGTAGGTCACGTCGCCCTGGTGGTCGACGGTGCGGCCGAGGCACAGGTCGTTGCTGTACCGCGACAGGCGGTGGATCTGCGCGCTGAGCCGGTGCACCTCCTGGTCGCGGTCCAGCGCGGCCTGTCCGGTGCCGCCCGGAGCGGTCCGTGCCTCGGCGCGTCGGGCCTGCAGGGTCGCGAGGTACTCGTCGAGGGTGAGCGCGACGCGGGCCAGGTGGGACTCGTCGGCGTCGGTGCGGGTACGGGAGCCCTTGTCGCCGAGTGCGGAGGGGATGGCGAAGACGGGGGCGGGGGAGTGGGTCAAGACGGGTGTGCTCCAACGCTCGGGGGTGCCGCCCGGGGCGGCGGGGAGCGTGGATTCTGCCCGAGGAGGGGGGCCTTGCGGCAAGGCCCCCCAAGCGGGTTACCTTGGAACTGTGAGGGGGCGTCGGCTCACACCGTCAGTGCCGCAACGACAGGCACGACAATGATCGCCAGCAGGATCACGAGCAGCAGGACGAGCACCCACCACCCCTTGACCGGCTGGGGCTCGTGACCGATGTTGCCGGTCGTGAACTGGTGCAGCGGTGCCCGGTAGAAGACCGGGACGTACGCCCCCTGCTGGACGTCGACCTGGAGGTCCGCCTGTCCGTACCGCCGCATCCACTCGCCGTACAGGTGGATGTGGTGCCGTCCCGGGACGACCGGGATGACGTTGCGGCCGTACTGCGCCGGCACGTGCCGTCCGTCGATGACCACGTTGGGGGTCAGCATGTTGGACGTCAGGACGCTGCCCTGGATGGTGAGGTCGATGAAGCCGGGCGGCGGCAGCGGAGCCGGCGGCTGCCCCTGCCAGCCCGGACCGCCCTGGGGCGGCGTGGAGGCGAACTGGGGCGGGGGAGGGCCGTACGGTCCCGGCGGTGGAGTCTGCCACTGCTGATCGGGTGGCGGCGGGTACGGGCCGGGCTGCTGGGGCGGGCCCTGCGGCGGGATGCCCTGGTGCGACATGACGTCTCCTGAGGGGGCGCTGGGTGGTGTGACCGCAACGAACGTTCCCACATGAGCTGTCGTTGACACCTGGGCGTGCCGGTCGGGTCCGCCCCGCGCCGGCAGGGGCTTTGGTCCAGACTTCCTCGGGATCGTCCGTCGTAGCGTGGCCCCATGAGGTTCCTTGGGCGCCATCGGCAGGACGCAGAACTCAAGAAGCTCCTGCGTGGCAGGCGCAACTTCACGGTTCACACGTCGCGGAGTCAGGTGGCTTCAGCGCTGTGGGACTACGGCGAAGATGCACTGGCCGAGCGCGCCATCGGCATGAACGACGACGAGTTGGCGAGCATCGAGAAGATCTCAGCCTGGTACGAAGACCCGACGTATCCACTCCCAATGACCGGGCAGCGGATCACCCACAGCCACGTCGCCGCCTTCGCAGCCATCACCCTGTTCGAAGGCCGCGTGCGACCGCTCGCGCGAACCCGCCGTCGCCCGCAGCGGGACCGACCCGTGGCCTACGAAGCACAACCGCCAACGCCCTAGATCAGCGATCCTCTGAGCCGTGGCCACGTGGCGCAGTATCGAACCGATAACTGACATTATGTCACTCA
>NZ_JBJEHY010000082.1:0-13875 GCF_051876515.1 Nocardioides sp.
GAAGAAGCCGGCCTCGAGGTCGTACGCGCCGTCGCGGTCCGCGCGGGCGCGCTCACACACCACCGGTGGGTTGAGGCACTCCTCGATGACGGTCCAGATCGAGAAGCCGGGCGCGAAGATCTCGTTGCTGTCCTCGTCGCGGACCACCAGGTTGGCTCCGTCGCGGGTGCCCAGCTCGTCGATGTGGTCGAACAGCTCGTCGGCGGCGTACCGCGCGAACACGTTGGACAGGCCCGGCTCGACGCCGATCCCGACCAGCGCCAGGCGTCCGGCCTCCTCCCAGGTCGTCGACGCCGCGAACTGCTCGTCACCGAGCTTGACCCCCACCTGCGCGTACGGCTCGGTGGGGTGCGGGTGGGACAGGCTCATCGCCATGTCCAGGTAGTCGGCGCCGGCCGCGTACGCGCCCTCGAAGAGCGGCATCACGAAGCGCGGGTCGACCGCGTTGAACACGTGCGTGGCACCCACCTCGCGGGCCAGCGCCTCCACGGCGGCCGCGTCGGAGGCGTCCACCCGGGCGGCGCTGAACCGCTCCTCGCCCGGGTGCCGCTCGCGGACCGCGGAGACGGTCCTCTCGGCCCGGGACATGTCGTGGTCGGCGACCACCCACGCGCTGAAGAAGCCGCGCTCGGCGGCGATCCGTGCGGCCGCGTCGCCGACGCCGCCAGCACCGACCATGAGCACCCGCAGGGACGTGGGTTCGGACATCAGGAGCCCTTCTTGGCGCGCAGCGAGGCGAGCAGGGTGCCGCCCACGACGAGCGCGATCGCGATCACGAACATGGAGATGCCGATGACGTTGGCCTCGGCGGGGATGCCTCGCTTGGCGGAGACGTAGACGAACTTCGGGAACGTCGACTCGTTGCCGGAGACGAAGTTGGTGATGATGAAGTCGTCGAAGGACAGCGAGAACGCCAGCATCGCCGCACCCAGGACACCGGGCAGGATCAGCGGGAACGTGACCCGCCAGAAGGTGGCCTGAGGACCGGCGTACAGGTCCTGCGCGGCCTCCTCGATCCGCGGGTCCAGCGACTGGATCCGGGCGCGCACGGCCACCACGACGAAGCTCAGGCAGAACATGATGTGGGCGGCCGTGATCGTCCAGAAGCCCAGGTGCACGCCGAAGCGGGTGAACCCCTGCACGAAGATCGTCAGCAGCGAGGCGCCGAGCACGATCTCGGGGGTGGCCATCGGTACGAAGACCAGCAGGTTGCTGGCCGCCTTGCCGCGGAACTGGTAGCGCACCATCGCCAGGGCCATCATCGTGCCCAGCACCGTGGCGACGACCGTCGAGATCGCGCCGATCTGCAGCGAGGTGACCAGCGACTCGCACGCCCCGGCGACGCCGCAGGGGTCCTTCCAGTGGTCGAGGGTGAAGCCCTGCCACACGATGTTGGTCTTGCCGTGGTCGTTGAACGAGAAGATGAAGGTGTACAGGATCGGCAGGAACATGTACGCCAGCACCAGCAGCGCCGAGATCATCACGAAGTGGTTGCCCAGCCACAGCTGGGCACGCTTGGCCGCCGAGGGCCGGTAGCCGGCCGAGCGGGTCACGTCGGTGGTTGTCATGTCACACCAGCTCCTCGGTGCCGAAGCGGCGCACGTACAGGAAGACCATGACCAGGATCGCGGCCATCAGGGTGAAGGAGAGCGCTGCGGCGATCGGGTAACCGCCCGGCACGGCCAGGAACTGGTTGTTGATGACGTTGCCGACCATCGTGCCCTTCTGGGGGCCGAGCAGCTCCATGTTGACGAAGTCGCCGGCCGCCGGGATGAAGGTCAGCAGGGTGCCGGCGAGCACGCCCGGCATCGACATCGGCAGGGTCACCGTGCGGAACGTCGTGAGCCCGTTGGCGTACAGGTCGCCGCCGGCCTCGATGACGCGCGGGTCGGCGCGCTCGAGGGAGGCGTAGATCGGCAGCACCATGAACGGCAGGAAGTTGTACGTCAGGCCGGCCACCACCGCCAGGGGCGTGTTGATCAGCCGGTCGCCGGGCAGCAGGTGCAGGAAGTTGAGGGCCTCCACGACCCACGACTCGTCGCCCAGGATCTGTGACCAGGCGAAGGTGCGCAGGATGAACGAGGTGAAGAACGGCGCGATGACGCCGATCATCATCAGGCCCCGCCAGCGGCCCGCCTTGAACGCCATCGCGTACGCCAGCGGGTAGGCCAGCAGGAACGCCAGCAGCGTCGCGGCCCCGGCGTACAGGAAGCTGCGGCCGAAGTGCGGGGCGTAGGAGGTCAGCGCCTCGACGTAGTTTCCGACGTTGAGGTCGCGGTAGTAGTAGCCGGGGAAGTCCGGCCACCCCGACTGCAGGCTGACCGCAGCCAGCTGGGCCAGCGGGAAGAGGAAGAAGATCCCGAGCCACAGGACTCCGGGGAGCAGCAGCAGGTACGCCATCCACGGGCGCCGCCCCTCCGCCCCCGCGAGCACCTGGTTGGGGTCGGTCTCGCCGGCGGGGTCAGGACGCGACGTGGCCGCGGCGAGGATGCTCACGACTCCTCCTCGTCCAGCGGCACACCGAAGGCGTGGCCGGGGTCCCAGGAGATCCAGCACTCGTCGCCTGGCCGCAGGTCGAGCGGCTCGAGGTCGAGGTTCTGCTCGTAGACGCTCCACACGGTGCCCGAGGGCATCTCGATCAGGTAGCTGGTGGCCACACCGAGGAAGGAGACGTCCTTGACGATGCCGCGCAGGTCACCGCCGCCGTCGCCGGGCGGTGCGCTGCGCGCGATCTTGACCTTCTCGGGACGGACCCCGAAGAGGAAGTCGCCCTCGGTGACCTCGGTCCGGTCGCGGTGGACCTTGACCTTGGAGCCGAGCACGTCGGCGAGCAGGAAGTCGCCGTCGCTGCCCAGGACGGTGCCGCGCCCCATGTTGGACTGGCCCACGAACTTGGCCACGAACTGTGTCTTCGGCAGGTCGTACAGCGCGACCGGCTCGCCCATCTGCTCGATCCGCCCCTGGTTCATCACCGCGACGGTGTCGGCCATGGTCATGGCCTCCTCCTGGTCGTGGGTGACGTGGATGAAGGTGAGGCCGACCTCGGTCTGGATGCGCTTGAGCTCGACCTGCATCTCGCGACGCAGCTTGAGGTCCAGGGCGCCGAGCGGCTCGTCGAGCAGCAGCACCTCGGGCGAGTTCACCAGGGCCCGGGCCACCGCCACGCGCTGCTGCTGGCCGCCCGAGAGCTGGGTCGGCTTGCGCCCGGCGAACCGGGTCATCTGCACCAGCTCGAGGGCGTCGTCGGCCAGGCCGAGCGCGTTCTTCTCCTTGCGGCGCTTGGGCCCGAAGGCGACGTTGTCGCGCACGGTGAGGTGCGGGAACAGCGCGTACGACTGGAAGACCGTGTTGACGGGGCGCTCGTAGGGACGCGAGCCGGTGAGGTCGGTGTCGCCGATGAGGACCTTGCCCGTGGTGGGCTGCTCGAGCCCGGCCACCATGCGCAGGGTCGTCGTCTTGCCGCACCCGGACGGGCCGAGGAGGGCGAAGAACGAGCCCCGCGGCACGCTCAGCGACAGGTCGTCGACGGCGAGGAAGTCGCCGAACTTCTTGGTGACCGACTCGATCCTCAGGTCACCGGTTGCTTCGCGGAATCCGGCCATGGGTCAGCCCCCCAGGATCACTCGGTCGGACCACAGCTTCGCGAAGGCGCTGTCGTCGTCGGCGGACAGGGCACGGAAGCCCTGGATGTTGCTGTCGGCGATGAACTGCTCGGAGGGGAAGATGAACGGGCTCTCGGCGAGCTCCGGGTCGATCTTCATCATCTCCTCCTGCGCGCCCTTGACCGGGCACACGTAGTTCACGAACGCGGCGACCTCGGCCGCCACGGCCGGCTCGTAGTAGTAGTCGATGACCTTGTGCGCGTTGGCCTGCCGGTTGGAGGTGATCGGCACCATCATGTTGTCGCTCCACAGCGTCCCGCCCGACTCGGGGATCGTGAAGGTCCACGCGTCGTCGCCGGTGTCCCAGGCCAGCGTGAAGATGTCGCCGCTCCAGGTGATGCCGGCGTACGCGGTGCCGGCGGCCAGGTCTTCGAGGTAGGCGTTGCCCTTGACCCGGCGGATGTAGCCCTCGTCGATCTTCTGCTCGACGAACTCGACGGCGTTCTCGAACTCCGTACGGCCCCAGTCGGACTCGATGTCGACGCCCTGGGACTGCATGACGATGCCGATGGTGTCGCGGAACTCCGAGAGCACCACGACCTTGCCCTTGAGGTCATCGGTCCACAGGTCGTCGAGCGACTTGAGCTCGCGGCCCACCTTCTTGCGGTTGTAGCCGATGCCGGCGAAGCCGGACTGCCAGGTCACCGACTGGCGGCGGCCGGGGTCGAAGGAGACCTGCCGCAGCGGGTCGAGCATGTTGGACACGACGTGCGGGAGGCTCATCAGGTCGAGCGGCTGGCACAGCTGCTCGCGGATCACCCGGCCGGCCATCCAGTCGGTCGGGGTGAAGATGTCGCGGTCGATGCTCTGCCCTGCCCGCAGCTGCGGGGTGATCTTCGAGAAGTACGTGTCGTTGTCGTCGATGTCCTCGAAGTACTCGACCTTGATCCCGGTGCGCTTGGTGAACGCCTCCAGGGTCGGGTGCTTCTGGGTCTCCTCGTCGATGTCCATGTACGCGGTCCAGTTGGCCCACTTCACGACCTTGTCGGTCGCGGACACGTCCTTGGGCAGGTCCAGCGCGGCGAGCCCGCCGGTGGCCGGTGGCTTCGGCGGGGCGCACGCGCCGAGCGCGACGCCGGCGCCCACAGCGCCTGCGGTGCCGAGCAGGGCACGGCGGCTCAGGGCTCCGCCGGACGCCTGGATGATGGCGCGCGCCTCGGGGCTGGCCGGACGGCGACGGCCTCTCAGGGGATTCATCAGGGGTGTCTCGCTCTCGGGTCAGCGACGGGGCGGGGGTGGCGCCCGGGCCGCTGCCCGGGCGCCGGGGCCATCAGCTCTCGATGTTGGCCATCACGTGCTTGATGCGGGTGTAGTCCTCGAAGCCGTACATCGACAGGTCCTTGCCGTAGCCGGACTTCTTGTAGCCGCCGTGCGGCATCTCCGAGACGAACGGGATGTGGGTGTTGACCCAGACGCAGCCGAAGTCGAGCTCGGTGGTCATCCGCATGGCGCGGCCGAAGTCCTTGGTCCACACCGAGGAGGCCAGGCCGTAGTCGACGCCGTTGGCCCAACGCACGGCCTCGGCCTCGTCGCTGAAGGTCTGCACGGTGATGACGGGGCCGAAGATCTCCTGCTGGATCGCCTCGTCGTCCTGGCGCAGGCCGGACACGACCGTGGGCTCGAAGAAGAAGCCGGCGCCCAGGGCCCCGACCCGGTTGCCGCCGGCACGCACGCTCGCGTGGGACGGCAGCCGGTCGATGAAGCCGGTGACCCGCTCGAGCTGGTTGACGTTGTTGACCGGGCCGAAGTCAGCCTCGGCGTCGTCCTGCATGCCGACCTTGACGTTGCGCGACGCGTACTCGGCCAGCGCGGCGGTGAACTCCTCGGCGATCCCGGCCTGCACGAGCACGCGGGTGGCGGCCGTGCAGTCCTGACCGGCGTTGAAGTAGCCGGCGCCCGCGATCGTCTCGACGGCGGACTCGATGTCGGCGTCGTCGAAGATCACCACGGGCGCCTTGCCGCCGAGCTCGAGGTGGACGCGCTTGATGGCCGGTGCCGCCGACAGTGCGACCTCGGCGCCGGCGCGTACGGAGCCGGTGATCGCGACCATCGCCGGGGTGGCGTGCTCGACCAGGGCGCGGCCGGTGTGCCGGTCGCCGGTGACCACGTTGAAGGTGCCGGCGGGGAAGAACGGGGCGGCCAGCTCGGCCATCAGCAGCGTGGTCTCGGGGGTGGTGTCGCTGGGCTTGAGGACCACGGCGTTGCCGGCGGCCAGGGCGGGCGCGATCTTCCAGGTCGCCATCATCATCGGGTAGTTCCAGGGGGTGACCTGGCCGATGACGCCGATCGGCTCGCGGCGGATCCACGAGGTGTGGCCGGCCATGTACTCGCCGGCCGACTTGCCCTCCAGGATGCGGGCGGCGCCGGCGAAGAAGCGGAAGTGGTCGACCATGACCGGCACCTCCTCCACGGCGGTGAGGTGGTCGGGCTTGCCGGTGTTCTCGCCCTCGAGGCGGGTGAACTCCTCGGCGTGCGCCTCCAGCGCGTCGGCGTAGTCGAGCAGCGCCTTCTGGCGCTCGGCCGGCGTGGTCCGGCGCCACTGCGCGAACCCCTGCTCGGCGGCCACGTACGCCGCGTCGACCTCCTCGTCGGTGCTGATCGGCGCCTTCGCGACGACCTCGCCCGTGGAGGGGTTGACGATGTCGGTGGTGGCGTCGCTGGCCGAGTCGACGTACTCGCCTCCGACGAAGTTCCGCAGGACACGTGGACTGGACACGTTCGACTCCTTCGCCTCGGTTCGTGTGACGAGGACGATAGGCCGCCCACCGGTGGCTGCACCAGTGCTCTGAGTCAAAAACATCTGCGGTTAACACAATCTTTACAGCAGATCAGTGCGGAATCCGTGCTGGTGGGTTGCATTCGGTGCGGTTTGAGTATCAGAGTGGGGCCATGACCGAAACCTCGACCCGTGCCGCGGGCGGGCTGCGAGCCGAGTCCGGCGGCACGCGCCTCGACGCCACCGCGAAGCGGATCATCGAGCTGCTCCAGGTCGACGGACGGGCCTCGTACGCCACCATCGCCAAGGCCGTGGGCCTGTCGGAGGCAGGCGCCCGTGCCCGGGTCCAGAAGCTCATGGACAACGACGTGATGCAGGTCGTCGCGGTGACCGACCCGGTCCAGGTCGGCTTCGCGCGCCAGGCCATGATCGGCGTCCGCTCCGAGGGCGACCCGCGGGCCGTCGGCGACCGGATCGCCGAGCTGCCCGAGGTCGACTACGTCGTGACCACCGCCGGGAGCTTCGACGCCCTGGTCGAGGTGGTCTGCGAGAACGACGACCACCTGCTGGAGATCCTCCGGCAGATCCGCGAGGTCCCCGGGGTGCTCACCACGGAGACCTTCGTCTACCTGAAGCTCAACAAGCAGCACTACAACTGGGGAACGCGATGAACGACGCCCACCTTTCCGACGCCGACCTGCAGCGCGCGGGCCGCGACCACCTGTGGCTCCACTTCACCCGCCACTCCACGTACGAGAACGGCGGCGAGATGCCGATCATCGTGCGCGGCGAGGGCCACAAGATCTACGACAGCCACGGCCGCGAGTACATCGACGGACTCGCCGGGCTCTTCGTCGTCCAGGTCGGTCACGGACGTGAGGAGCTGGCCGCGGCCGCCGCCGAGCAGGCCAAGGAGCTCGCCTTCTTCCCGCTGTGGTCGTTCGCGCACCCCAAGGCCGTGGAGCTGGCCGACCGGCTCGCCACGATGGCGCCCGGCGACCTCAACCGGGTCTTCTTCACCACCGGTGGCGGCGAGGCCGTCGAGTCGGCGTGGAAGCTGGCCAAGCAGTACTTCAAGATGACCGGCAAGCCGGGCAAGCACAAGGTCATCTCGCGTGCGGTCGCCTACCACGGCACCCCGCAGGGCGCGCTCTCCATCACCGGCATCCCGCCGCTGAAGGAGATGTTCGAGCCGCTGGTGCCGGGCGCGCACAAGGTGCCCAACACCAACTACTACCGCCGTCCCGACTTCATCGGTGACGACCCGGAGGCGTACGGCCGCTGGGCCGCGGACCGCATCGCGGAGGCGATCGAGTTCGAGGGTCCCGACACGGTCGCGGCCGTCTTCCTGGAGCCGGTGCAGAACGCCGGCGGCTGCTTCCCGCCGCCGCCCGGGTACTTCCAGCGGGTCCGCGAGATCTGCGACGAGTACGACGTGCTGCTCGTCTCCGACGAGGTCATCTGCGCGTTCGGCCGGGTGGGGGAGATGTTCGGCGCGGCCGAGTTCGGCTACCAGCCCGACATCATCACCTGCGCCAAGGGCCTGACCTCGGGCTACAGCCCGATCGGCGCGATGATCGCCAGCGACCGCCTCTTCGAGCCGTTCAAGTCCGGCACCTCGCTGTTCGCGCACGGCTACACCTTCGGTGGGCACCCGGTCTCCTCGGCCGTGGCGATGGCCAACCTCGACATCATGGAGCGCGAGGGGCTCAGCGCCCGGGTCAAGGACAAGGGGCCGAAGTTCCGCGCCGCCCTGGAGCGGCTGCTCGACATCCCGATCGTGGGTGACGTGCGCGGTCACGGCTACTTCTACGGCATCGAGCTGGTCAAGGACCGCGCGACCAAGGAGACCTTCAACGAGGAGGAGTCCGAGCGCCTGCTGCGCGGCTACCTCTCCGGCGCGCTGTGGGAGGCGGGGCTGTACTGCCGCGCGGACGACCGCGGCGACCCGGTCATCCAGCTCGCGCCGCCGCTGACCATCGGCGAGGCGGAGTTCGACGACATCGAGCAGCGCCTGCGCCAGGTCCTCGAGGGAGCCGCTGCGCGGCTGTGAGCGCACGACGTGGCACGACGTGGCTGAGTGGCCGGGACCTCGGGGTTGGGTCCCGGCCACGGCCGTGTTCGGGGTGGGGCCCGCCGTGGGCCCGGGGTGGGAGGCGTGCGTCATGCGTACCCGCCTCGTGGGGGTTCTGCGTCATACGTACGCGTCTCCCGGGGGCGCTGCGTCACGCGTACCCGCACCTACACGTGCGGATCTGCATGACGTAGAGGGTCCCGATGACGCGCGAGTCTGACGTACGGGGGCCCGGCGCCGCGTTTGCAAGACGGATGTCCCGCGGCGCCGCGTTCGCATGACGCACGCACGAGCACGAGCCCCGGGCCTTCTCACCCAGCCGGCTCCCAGCGCAGCTCCTCCACCACGAGGTCCGACCCCGGACGCAGCGGCAGGACGACGCCGGAGGGTTCGAAACCCCGGGAGACGTACAGGGCGCGCGCCGCGTCGTTGCCGACGGTCACGTGCAGCACGGCCGAGCGCGACCGCCGCGCGCACCAGGCCAGCAGCCGGTCCAGGATCGCCGCGCCCGTCCCGTGGCCCCGGTGCGCGGGGTCGGTCCACATGCCCCAGACCTGCGGCTCCTCGCCCTCGGGCACGTACACCCCGCCCATCGCCACCGCCACGTCGTCGCGCAGGGCGAGCAGCGTCGGGAACGCCGAGCCGGCCCGCGACTCCCACTCGGCCGTACCGAAGGCCCGCTCCCGGGCCAGCGTGGAGCCGAACGAGTCCGGGCTGTCGGCCAGGGCCCGCAGGCGCACGTCTCGCAGCAGCTCCCCGTCGGCGGCGGTGGTCTCCCTCACGACGGTGGTCATGGCGTCATCGTGCGTCCCGGCGGCAGGGCGCCGCAACGAGGTTTCGGGCACGGTGCCGCACCCGCGTACGCTTGACCGTCGTGTCCCACAGCCCTTCCGGTGAGCCCGTACGCCCCGCCCGCCCGCACCACAAGCTGACCGAGGACGGTCGCCGGATGCGGGAGGTGCTGTCGTACTCCCGCCGGGGCAGCCGGTTCACGCCGCGCCAGGCCGAGGCCTGGGAGGCGCACCACGAGGCGTGGGTCATCCCCGACGAGGCCGTCGACGCCCCTGACTTCGACCTGTCCACCTGGTTCGGGCGCGAGGCGCCGCTGGTGATCGAGATCGGCTCCGGCGTCGGCGAGGCCACCGCCGCCCTGGCGGCCACCCGTCCCGAGGTCAACGTGCTCGCCCTGGAGGTCTGGGTCCCCGGCGTCGCGGACAGCCTGTGGCGCTGCGCCGAGGCGGGCACCGAGAACGTGCGGTTCTGCTCCGTCGACGCGGTCTGGTTCCTGCGCAACGTGGTCGCTCCGGCCGGCCTGGCCGAGCTGTGGACCTTCTTCCCCGACCCGTGGCACAAGAAGAAGCACAACAAGCGCCGCCTGGTCACCCCCGAGTTCGCCTCCCTCGTCGCCGAGCGCCTCGCCCCCGGTGGGGTGTGGCGGCTGGCCACCGACTGGGCCGAGTACGCCGAGCAGATGCTCGAGGTCCTCGACGCCGCGCCGGAGCTCACCGGCGGTCAGGTGGAGCGCTGGGACGAGCGCCCGGTCACCAAGTTCGAGCGCAAGGGCCTCAGCAAGGACCGCCAGATCACCGACCTGCGCTACGTACGGAGCTGAGCCGCGCCCGCAGGGCAGCCTCGCGCTGCAGCCGCAGCTGGTCGCGCCGGCGGCGCTCGCCGATCACGGCGGCCAGGAACGCCTCCGTCGGGGTTCCCGGCGGAGGTGGCGGTGAGACCAGCGGCGCCACCGACGCCGCGAGCCGCTGACCCACGGTGACCCGCGAGGACGGCGTCAACCCGTGGGCGCGCTGCACGAACTGCCGCACCTGCAGCGCCAGCGCGGTCGGCAGGGGCGCGATGTCGGCCTGCGCCGCCCAGGCGCGCAGCGGTCCGGGGACCTCGATCGGCGCGGGAAGGGTGAGCCGTACGCGGTCGCGCACGACGTACGTCCCGGCCGCGAGGTCGCCCAGGCGCTTGCCCTTCTCGTTGAGCAGCGCGGTGAAGAAGGCGGGCACCCCGCTGAACGCGTAGATCTCCACGACGGCCAGGAGGGCACGTACGAACGCGTGCTGGGCGCTGATCGGTCCGCCGTCCTCCCGTACGGTCCGCAGCCCCATCACCATCTTGCCGATGCTGCGGCCCCGGGTGCTGGTCTCGAGCACCGTCGGGAAGACGAGCAGCACGGTGACCATGCCCCCGACCAGGGCGACGTGCATGAGCGCCTCGTCGGTGGGCAGCGCGGCACCGAAGTAGACGAAGAAGACGATCACCGCCAGCACGCCGGTGACGAGCATGTCGATGGCGCCCGAGACGACCCGGGTGGCCAGTGAGGCCGCGGGCAGGTCGAGCGCGACCGCCTCGCCGGTGATGACGTCGTCGGAGGTCAGCGACCCGTAGCTGTCCTGCACGCCTTCCCCTCCCGCGTCGGCTGCCGGCCCGTCCGGGCGGCGCCGGGCCCATCCTAGGGGGCGCCGGGGCGTGGGCCGACTGCCTAGAGTGTCCCGCGTGGACCTCGACGCGTACGTGCAGGCGCACCGCCAGGACTGGGAGCGGCTGGAGCAGCTGACCCGGCGCGGACGCCTGTCCGGACCGGAGAGCGACGAGTTCGTGCTGCGCTACCAGCAGGTCGCCACGCACCTGTCCGTGGTGCGCTCGCAGGCCCCGGACCCGCAGGTGGTGGCGTACCTGTCCGCCGTCCTGTCCGCCGCCCGCACGCGCGCGGCCCGTCCGTCCGGAGGCACCTGGCGCGGCATCGTCGCCTTCTTCACCCACCGGTTCCCGGCCGCCCTGTACCGGCTGCGCTGGTGGTGGATCTCCACGACGCTCGGCAGTGTCGTGGTCACCGGGATCATGATGTGGTGGCTCGTGCAGCACCCGCAGGTGGAGCAGACGCTGCTCAGCCCGGCGGAGGTCGACCAGCTCGTCAACCACGACTTCGAGAACTACTACTCCGAGTACGCCGCCGGTCACTTCGCGGCCCAGGTGTGGATCAACAACGCCTGGGTGACCGCGCTCTGCCTGGCGATGGGGGTGCTCGGGCTGCCGGTCTTCTACCTGCTCTTCCAGAACCTCTCGAACCTGGCGGTCATCGGCTCGATCATGCACCGCCACGACCACGGCCAGCACTTCTGGGGCCTGCTGCTCCCGCACGGGATCCTCGAGCTCACGGCCGTCTTCGTGGCCGCCGGTGTCGGGCTGCGTCTGTTCTGGTCGTGGATCGAGCCCGGGGCCCGCACCCGCGGCGCCTCCCTGGCCCACGAGGGGCGGACCGCCGGCACGGTGGCTCTCGGTCTGGTCGCCGTCCTGCTCGTCAGCGGCCTCATCGAGGGCCTCGTGACCCCCTCGCCGCTGCCCACGTGGGCGCGGGTGGGGATCGGGGTGCTGGCCGAGCTGGTGTTCCTGGCCTACGTCTTCGTCCTGGGCCGCCGCGCCGTCCACGAGGGGTGGACGGGCGACGTCGACGCGGCCCTGCTGGAGGACCGCGTCGCCACCCAGGCCTGAGCCTGGGGTTCAGCCGTCGATGAAGTCGGCGGGGTCGAAGTCGTCGGGGGAGTACTCGCGCGGCTCCACGAGCACCAGCCAGTTGCCGGAGTTGTCGCGCATCAGCGCCTCGACGCCGTACGGCCGCTCCTCGGGCGGCTGGATGAACTCCACGCCCTTGGCGACCAGGTCGGCGTAGGTGGCGCGGCAGTCGTCGACGTTGAGGCCGACGCCCGGCATCCCGCCGGCGGCCTGGGAGGTGCGTACGGCCGCCTGCAGGTCCTCGGAGAGCGGCGGTCCGGGCGTGGTGAGGTGCAGGTGCAGCTCGGGCTGGGAGGGGTGGACGACGGTGAGCCAGCGGAAGTCGTCGCCGAGCTGCACGTCGTCGCCCTTGGTGAAGCCGAGGACGTCGGTGTAGAAGGTCAGGGACTCCTCGAGGTCGGAGACCCACACGGACACGAGGGACACGTTGGTGATCATGCCGACGACGCTAGGCGGTACCGGGCCGTGCCGGCTTCTCCTCGTTTGCGACGTCCCTCGCGCGTTCGGCCAGACCGGCCATGAAGACCCAGCAACCCGGGATGCGCGGCGCTCCCTGCCGGGCCCAGCGTGCCTGGTAGGCGCTCGGGGTCTCCCCGGTGATCTCGGTGAACCGCGCCGAGAACGAGCCCAGGGAGGTGAACCCCACCCCGTGGCAGACCTCGGTCACGGTCAGGTTGGTGGTGCGCAGCAGGTCCTGGGCCCGCGCGACCCGACGGGCCGAGAGGTAGGCGCTGGGGGAGACGCCGTACGTCGCGGAGAAGAGGCGCTGGAAGTGGAAGGTCGAGATGCCGGCCACCGACGCCATCGCCGGCAGGTCCATCGGCTCGGCGTGGTGGACGTCGATGTGGTCACGGGCTCGCCGCAGGTGGACGAGCACGTCGTCGGGGACCCGGAGCCGACGAGCCGCCGTACGACGTCCCTCGTGCGTGGGCCGGGGTGGGGTCACAGCAGGCCACGTGCCTTGAGGGAGAGGTAGCGGTCGGCCAGCGCGGGCGGGAGGTGTTCGGGATCCTCCTCCACGACGTCCACGCCGATGCCCGACAGCACACCAACCAGGTGGTCCCGCTCAGCGACGGCCTGGTGGGCGGCGGCAGCGGCGTACGTGTCGGCGGTGCTCGCCTCCGGGCCGATCGCCGTCATCTCGCCCAGGGCCGGGTCGGCCACCGAGGCGACCAGCACCCGGTGGTGGCGGGCGAGCGTGGGCAGCACCGGCAGCAGACCCTCGTACACGGCTGCCGGCTCCAACGGGGTGAGCAGCACCAGGAGGGAGCGCTGGCGCCCCAGCTCCTGGACGGCCGCGGCCAGGCGGCTCCAGTCGGGCTCGGCGAACTCCGGCTCGATGTCGGCCATCAGGTCCTGCAGCGCGGCCGTGCTGCGCCCGCTCGTGCGCAGACGGGCCCGCACCCTGCGGTCGCCGGCGACGAAGTCGACGCGGTCACCGGCCCGGCCGGCCAGGGCGGCCAGCAGCAGGGCGGCGTCCATGGAGGCGTCCATGCGGGGGACGTCGCCGACCCGGGCGGCCTGGAGCCGTCCGGTGTCGAGCACGATCACGATCCGCCGGTCCCGCTCTGGCTGCCAGGTGCGCACCACGACGGACCGGTTGCGGGCGCTGGCGCGCCAGTCGATCGACCGCACGTCGTCACCGCGCACGTACTCGCGCAACGAGTCGAACTCGGTGCCCTGGCCGCGCACCCGCACCGCCGTACGTCCGTCGAGGTCCCGCAGGCGCGCGATCCGCGAGGGCAGGTGGCGCCGCGAGGGGAACGCCGGGAGCACCCGGACCGCCCCGGGCGCCGCGAGCGTGGACTGGCGTCCGGCGAAGCCGAGGGGACCCCGGACGCGGACGGTCACGCCCAGGGCGTGCAGCTCGCCGCGCCGCCGGGGGACCAGGGTGGTGCGCAGCACCG
>NZ_JBJEHY010000083.1:0-13613 GCF_051876515.1 Nocardioides sp.
GTGCCGATGTAGATCCACGACCCGGCCGTCATCTGGCCGTACATCGTCAGACCGAGGTCCTCCAGGCGGCGGAACTCCTCCCAGTTGGCCCAGTCGCCCACCAGGTTGGAGTTGGCGATCAGCACCCGCGGCGCCCACTCGTGGGTCCGCATGACCCCCACCGGCTTGCCCGACTGCACGAGCATCGTCTCGTCGTCGCCGAGCGTGCGGAGCGTACGGACCAGGGCGTCGTACGCCTCCCAGCTGCGCGCCGCCTTCCCGGTGCCGCCGTACACGACCAGGTCCTCGGGACGCTCGGCGTTGGCCGGGTCGAGGTTGTTCATGAGCATCCGCAGCGCGGCCTCGCTCTGCCACGAACGGGCGGTGAGCTCGGTGCCGGTGGCGGCGTGGATCGGCAGGCGCGGGTTGGTCGTCATGGATCCATGGAAGCGCCGCGCCCAACCCGGCGGCCAGTGCCGTTCAGCGCGTGGCGTCTCGGATCCGAGACCAGCCGGCCCCCGCTCAGCCGCGCAGCAACCCCGTGACCACCTCGACCAGCTCGTCGCAGGGCAGGGCACGACCGGCCTGCTGCTCGTCGTGCTCGTGGTCGGCGGCCAGGGCGAAGATGGTCGTGCTCATGGAGCGCAGGCGCCGCCGGGCTCCCGGCCCGTCCAGCTGGTCGAGCTGCCGGGCGATGCGCCCCGTGACCCGGCGCGTGGCGGGCCACACCGAGGGGTCGTCGAACCGTTCGGCGAAGGACGGCCGGAACCGGATCACCTCCACGAACCGCGAGTAGTGCGTCGCCCCCTGGGCGCGGGGCACCTGGACCGTGGGTTCGACGAGCACCCGGACCAGGTCGCGCAGCGTCGCGTCCTGACCCAGCCCCTCGAGGCGCGCGGCGCGTACCTGCTCCATCGCCCCGGCGCGGTGCAGCAGCGCCGCGACCTCGACCCCCTCGCGGGAGCCGAAGTGGTAGTTCACGGCCGAGTTGTTCCGCTGCCCGGCTTCGTGGGCGATGTCCTTGAGGGAGACGGCTGGCCCCTGCTCGACGTACAACCGCTCCGCGGCGCACAGGAGTGCTGCCTTGGCCTCCGAGAGAGACGGGGTGGGCAGCCCGGTCGCGGCGTCCGTCGTCAACCTCATGGGGTCATCATGCCGGGCACTCACCCTTGACACTTTAAGCGAATCGCCTTAACCATTCATCCGAACCCACCACCCAGGAGGCCTTGATGTCAGACGCAGCTGCCCGGTTCGCCGGCAAGAGGATCGTGGTCACCGGGGCCGCCAGCGGGGTCGGCGCCGCCCTGCTCGAGCGGCTGCGGGCCGAGGGGGCACGGGTGGTCGGCGCGGACGTCACGCCGTCCGACGGCCTGGTCGTCGGCGACCTCACCGACGCGGCCGCCCGCGCCGAGCTGGTCGAGACGGTCGACCGCGAGCTGGGCGGGCTGGACGTGCTGTGCAACGTGGCCGGCATCCAGTCGTTCGCGAGCATCGACGAGCTGACGGAGGAGTCACTGCTGCGCCAGCTCCTCGTCAACACGGTCGCCCCGATCATGCTGGTCAAGGCGTTCGCGCCCGCCCTGCGCGCCAGTCGCGGCAACGTCGTCACGATCTCCTCGATCTCAGCCTCGACCGGACAGGCGTACAACACCGCCTACTGCGCGTCGAAGGCCGGCGTCGCCGTCGGCATGAAGGCGCTCGCGGCCGAGCTGGCCGCGGACGGGGTCCGCGTCAACTGCGTCGCCCCGGGCGGGATCGACACACCCCTGATCGGCCGGGCCGCCGCCTCGATGGACCCCGCACTGGACTGGTCGTACGTTGCCGCGCGCAGCCAGGGCGTGATGGGCGGCATGGCCGCGCCGCTGGACGTCGCGGAGGCCGTGATGTTCCTGGCCTCTGACGCGGCGTCGTCGATCACGGCCACGAGCCTTCTGGTGGACCGCGGCACGCTCCTCTGACGCGCCGGGCGCGGGGCTGGGCAGGGTCACCACTTGACTTGAGCATACGTTTAAAACGTATGCTCAAACCATGGAGACCAACCAGCCCCGCTTCCGCACCCGCACCTGGCTGATGCTGTGCGCGGTCGTCCCGGTCGGCGTCCTCGCCACCGTCCTGGCCGCCTCGATCGGCCGGCTCGACACCGCCCTCTTCTTCGTCGGCGTCCCGGTCCTGCTGGCGCTGGCCATCGGGCTCCTGCCCACCGAGAACTCCGCCGGCACCGTCTTCCAGGTCGTCACGGTCGTGCTGCTGCTCGTCTCGGCGTTCCTCCACGAGGGAGCGCTGTGCGTGGCGATCGTCAGCCCGCTCGTGTACGGCCTCGCGTTCACGGTGTGGGGACTGGTCCGGGCCGCCCAGCGCATGAGCAGCCGGTTCGCCCTGGGCGCCCTGGTCCTGCTCGCGGTCGGCGAGGGTGCCCTGCCCGGCACCCGGATCAACCCCCACCAGGAGGTCGACGCCCAGCGGGTCGTCGCCGCCGAGTGCAGCCAGTTCGTCGACGCCCTCGACCGTGGCCCCTCGTTCGACGAGGCCGACCGCGGCGTGGTGCTGCGCCTGGCCCAGTACCCCGTCCCCACCGCCGCCGACGGCAGCGGGCTGGAGGTCGGGGACACCTGGGAGCTCACCATGCCCGCCGGCTCCATCGACACCCGCGTGAGGGCGCGTGAGACCGCCGCCGACGCCGGACGGATCGAGTTCGAGGTGACGCACGACGGCGCCCGTACGACCCGCTGGGTGTCCCTGACCGACGCCACCCTGACGTGGCAGCAGACCGGCGAGGGTTGCGAGGCCGAGGTCCGCCTGGCCTTCGAGCGCGACCTCGACCCCGCCTTCTACTTCGCGCCGGTCACCGACTTCTTCATGTCGGCCGGCGCGGCCACGTTCCTCGCCGGCCTGGACTGACGGCCCCGACCGACGGTCACGACGATGACGCTCCCAGAACCCCTCCTCGACGCGGACGTCCAGCGCAACCTGGTACTCGGCGTGGCCCTGCTCGCGGTCGGCGCCGCCGCCGTCGTACGGCACCTGCGCACCGGGCTGGCCGGGTACGTGCCCGCCGCATCGCTGGCCACCCTGTGGGCCTGGCTCGCGGTGGTCGCGGTCGAGGAGGTCCAGACGTGGTGGGAGTTCGCCGACGCCCCGACCTCGTTCGCCGGCATGCCGCTGGAGGTGTCGTGGGGCTGGGCGTTGCTGTGGGGCGCGCTGCCGGTGCTGGCCGGCGGGAGCCGGTGGCTGTGGCTGGCCGGGATCGCGTGGGTCGACGCCGCGACGATGCCGCTGCTGACGCCCCTCGTACGCCTCGAGGACGGTTGGCTGTACGGCGAGGTGCTCCTGCTGGTGACCGCTGCCGCTCCCGCGCTCCTGCTGGGGTACGCCACCACTGCCCGCCGCTTCCTCATCGCGCGGGTCCTGCTGCAAATGACCCTGTTCACAGGCCTGTTCACGTGGCTCGTCCCGACCGTCACGATGCGTCTGGACGGCGTCGGCTGGGCCGACGTGGTGGACCACTCGTACCCGGTCCGCTCCCTGCTGCTGACGGTGACGGTCCTGCTCGGCGTACCCGTGCTCGCGGCCGTCGCCGAGCTCGCCGCGGCAGGCGGGACGCCGTACCCGTGGGACCCGCCCGAGCGGCTCGTCACCACCGGTCCGTACGCCTACCTGGCCAACCCGATGCAGCTCGGGATGAGCGGGCTGCTGCTCGTCCTCTCGCTCGCCGCCGGATCACCGCGGCTGGGGCTGGCCGCCGCCTTCGCCGTGCTCTTCTCCGTCGTCCTGGCCGAGCGGCACGAGCACGCGACCCTGACCGCGCGCTGGCCGGGGTACGCGGACTACCGCCGCCACGTGCGGAACTGGTGGCCGCGGTGGCGTCCGTACGCGACCGCGCCCGCGACGCTGTGGGTCAGCGAGACCTGCACCCTGTGCGACGCCACCGGGGTGGCGCTCGACGGACTGGGGCACACGGGGCTGGAGCGGCGGGCCGCCGAGGGCGCCCCGGTCCCGCTCACCCGGATGCGCTGGCAGGCGCCGGAAGCGGCGGGAGCCGGGACCGACGACGGGGTGGCGGCGTTCGCCCGGGCGCTGGAGCACACGACCGTGCCCTGGGCGTGGCTGGGCTGGTGCGTACGGTTGCCGGGGGTGCGACAGGTGCTACAACTCGTGGCGGACGCCTGCGGCCTCGGGCCGCGCGACCTGCGTCCGTACGCCGGCACCACCACCGGCAGCACCATGAGCAGCAGCCCCACGAGCAGCGGAGGAACGCGATGAGCAGCGAGGAGACGCGTACGGCGCTCATGGACGCCGTGGTCCGACTCACCGCCACCAACGGCACCAAGGGGCTCACGGCCCGCGGCATCGCGGGCGAGGCCGGCGTCAACCAGGCGCTCGTCTACTACCACTTCAACGGCGTCGACGGGCTGCTGCACGAGGCGTACGAGCGGGCCACGCTCGAGATGCTGTCGCACTACACGGCCGACCTCGAGGACGTACGGACCTTCGAGGAGCTGTACCGCGTCGGCGCCGTCCTGGCGCAGCGTGCCGAGGTCGACGGCAGCGCCTCCCTGCTCAGCCACGTCATCGCCGCCGCGCACACAGACGAGCGGATGGCCGCGATGCTCTCGGAGAGCATGGGCCACTGGCGCGCCGCCATCACCCGGAGCATCGAACGGATCCTCGCGGCCCGCGGGCTCGACGGGGTCGTCGACGTCGACTCCCTGGCCGGGTCACTCGCCGCCTCGACCGTCGGGATGCTGACCATCGGGTCCGTCCCGGGGCGGCCACTGGGCGACCCGATCCAGGCCGTCAGCGGCCTGCCGCCCCTGCTCGACCGCACCATGCGGTTCGTCCCCGCCGCCCTGGCGCGGCGGATCTTCGGCAGCTCCGCCGGCTGAACCTCAACCGCGTGCGCGCGACCCTCGGTCTGCGGTGCATCCGCGCCACCAAGTGACTCAGATCCACCGCACAGGGCTCAGGGGATGCGGCTCACCGGCATCAGGGCCTCGGTGCAGCCCTCCTGCAGACACGGCGGCGTGGCGAGCACGACCGGGTCCTCGAAGGCAGTGCCGGTGGAGCGGTGCCAGAGGAGCTCGTACGTGCCGGCCTCCTTGTCCTCGCCGGTGACCTGCACCAGGTCCTCGAGCCCGTCGCCGTCGACGTCGACCACCGTCACGTTGGGTCCCTCGACGCCCTCGATGGCGCGGGTCGGCTCCTGCCAGACCTGCGGGGTGCCGAAGGCCCCGTTGGTCCACTCGGTCACCTTGATGCCGTGGCCCGCCTCGTCGCCGTCCATCTTCATGTACTGGACGCTGACCAGCTCGGTGGCGCCGTCGCCGTCGACGTCGGCCGCGACCACGCTGGAGAAGTACGTGCTCAGGGTGCCGTCCTCGATGCGCTGCACCCGGGTGCCGGTGAACTTCTCGCCGTCTGAGAGGAGCACCCGGAACCGCATCCCCTTGTTGCGGTTGTCGGCCATGCTGAACACGTCGGCCTTGCCGTCGCCGTTGAAGTCGCCGATGCCGAGACGGTCCGAGGTGTTGTCGCGGTTGCCGGCCCGGTAGCCGAACTCCTGGGGCGCGTCGAACCCCTTGCCGTTGCTCAGGGCCACGGCGAGGACCATGTAGTTGTCACCCCGGTGCCCCGGCAGCAGCAGGTCGTCACGGCCGTCGCCGTCGAAGTCACCCATCCCGGGGGTCGCCTCGGTGGTGGTGTCGGTGTTCCAGCGCAGCGTCTGCTTCACCGGGTCGCCGAGCGCGTCCTCGCCGCCCGGGTAGATGGTGACGTGCTGCGTCTTCTCGTCCTCGCTCTCCTTGAGCTCGACGAGGTCGAGGCGCCCGTCGCCGTCAACGTCCCCCGCGTACGCGTCGCCGATGAGGCCCAGGTCCTCGACGGGGCCCTCGAACGCGGTGGCGTCGGAGTTGGCCGTGAAGGACTGCTGGGGCAGCAGCTCGATGCCGTCGCCGAAGAAGAACCCGGTCAGGCGCACGTCCCCGTGTCCGTCGTTGTTCCAGTCGCCGCGCACCGGGTCCTTCACGGGCTCCAGACCGCTGAGAGCACCCACGGTGTCCTTGTCCGCCTCGGCCTTGTCGTCGCCCAGGGTGAGCGCCAGCCACGTGCCGCCGGCGACGAGCACGAGCGCCGCTGCGGCCCCGCCGAGCACCAGTCCCAGCCGGTTCTTCCTCGCCGGGGCCGACGGGGCGGGAGTCGCCGGAGCAGGCGCCACGGCACCAGCCTCCGGCGGTGGGGAGCCCGCAGCCACCCCCATGGCCTGCGGGCCCCGCACCTGCGTGTGGTCGTCGGCGGGGACCACGATGACCGGGTCCTTGCCGACGAGGGCGGCGATCGAGAGCAGGTCCTGGCGCAGCTCCTCGGCGGACGCGTGGCGCGCCGTGGGCTCCTTCGCCAGTGCCTTCGACAGCACGTCGTTGATGCGGTTCGACAGCGGGTCGCCACCGGCCAGGTGCGGCACCGGCTCGTTGACGTGGGCCAGCGCGATCTCCACGTCGCTGCCGACGTACGGCGCGTGGCCGGTGAGGCAGGCGTAGAAGAGGCAGCCGAGCGCGTAGATGTCGCTGGCCCGGCTCGCGGGCTCGCCGCGGGTGCGCTCCGGGGCGAGGTACGCCCAGCTGCCCGCGACGTTGCCGAGCTGGGTCAGCCCGTCACCCGCCGCGTCGGGGCGGTTGGACTTCGCGATGCCGAAGTCGCTCAGGTACGCGAACGGCTCGGTGGCGTCCGGGTCGCGCAGCAGCACGTTGGCCGGCTTGACGTCGCGGTGGATGATGCCCGCCCTGTGCGCGTCCTCCAGCGCTGCTGCCACCTGGGCGCAGATGGCGGCCGCGAGCTGCGCCGGGAGCGGACCGCGCGCGCGGAGCAGGGAACCGAGGTCGCCGCCGGCGACGTACTGCATCGCGAGGTAGGCGACGCCGCTGATCTCGCCGTGCTCGAAGATCGTGATGACGTGCGGCGAGTCGAGCTGGGTGAGGATCTCGGCCTCGCGGTGGAAGCGGGTGAGGAAGTCGTTGTCGTCCGCCAGCTGCCCCGACACGACCTTGAGCGCGACCCGCCGCTGCAGCTTGGTGTCGAGGGCCAGGTGCACGACACCCATGCCACCGGCGCCCAGCTGCTGCTCGACGTGGTAGCGACCGAACGCGTCGCCTTCACGGGGGGCGGGATTCATGCTGACCTCACTTCGCTGCGCGCGGGAACCAACGAACGTGTCCCGCCTCGCCCTGTGTCGTGCCCACGGGGCAGCGCCCGCAAACCTCCCGAGGTACTTCGTACGTCGGGGGGACGCGCACCGGGTCAGGCCAGCGGGCCGACGACGCCCTCCACCGCCGCCAGCACAGCGCCGCTGCGCACGAGCTCCACGGCCGTCTCGATCTCCGGCGACAGGTAACGGTCCGGACCGGGCACGCCCGCGTCGTGCTCGGCGAGCAGCGCGACCACGGACGCGGAGGCGGGCGACGGCTCGAGCGGGGCCCGCAGCTGGAGGGCACGTGCGGCGGTCAGCACCTCGATCGCGACCACCCGGGTCAGGCCGTCGACGCTGCGGCGCAGCTTGCGCGCCGCACTCCAGCCCATCGACACGTGGTCCTCCTGCATGGCGCTGGAGGGGATCGAGTCGACGCTGGCCGGCGCCGCGAGCCGCTTGAGCTCGGAGACGATGGCGGCCTGCGTGTACTGCGCGATCATGTGCCCCGAGTCCACGCCCGGGTCGTCGGCCAGGAACGGGGGCAGACCGTGGTTGCGGGCCTTGTCGAGGAACCGGTCCGTACGCCGCTCGCTGATCGAGGCCACGTCGGCGGCGACGATGGCGAGGAAGTCGAGCACGTACGCCACCGGGGCACCGTGGAAGTTGCCGTTCGACTCGACCCTGCCGCTGGTCGAGCCCGTCGAGACCAGGACCACCGGGTTGTCCACGGCCGAGGCGAGCTCGCGCCCGGCGACCAGCGCGGCGTGGTCGACGGTGTCGCGCGCGGCGCCGTGGACCTGCGGCGAGCAGCGCAACGAGTACGCGTCCTGGACCCTGTTGCAGTCACCGGTTCTGTGCGAGGCGACGATCCCGGAGTCGGCCATGACCGCGACCAGGTTGGCCGCCGAGGCCGCCTGGCCGGGGTGCGGGCGGATCGCCTGCAGCTCGGGGGCGAAGACCCGGTCGGTGCCGAGCTGGCCCTCGACGCTCATCGCGGCGGCGACGTCGGCCGTACGCAGCAGCATCCGCAGGTCGGTGATCGCCATGACCAGCATGCCGAGCATGCCGTCGGTGCCGTTGATGAGCGCGAGCCCCTCCTTGGCGGCCAGCTCGACCGGCTCGAGGCCGGCGGCGGCGAGCGCCTCGGCGGCGGGCAGCAGCGCGCCGGAGGCGTCGCGTACCTCTCCCTCCCCCATCAGCGCGAGCGCGCAGTGCGACAGCGGGGCGAGGTCGCCGGAGCAGCCCAGCGAGCCGTACTCGCGCACCACGGGCGTGATGCCGTGGGTGAGCATGTCGGCCATCAGCTGCGCGGTCTGGCGGCGTACGCCGGTGTGGCCGGTGGCCAGCGTCGACAGGCGCAGCAGCATCAGCCCGCGCACGACCTCGCGCTCCACCTCCGGCCCGGAGCCGGCGGCGTGCGAGCGCACCAGCGAGCGCTGCAGCTGCGCGCGCATCTCGACGGGGATGTGGCGGGTGGCCAGCGCCCCGAACCCGGTGGAGACGCCGTACGAGGGGGTCTCGGCGGCAGCGAGGTCGTCGATGACGGCGCGCGCCCGGTCGATCGCGGCGAGGGCGTCCTCGCCCAGGGTGACGGCGGCGCCGTGCCGGGTGACGGCGACGAGGTCGTCGAAGCTGACAGGGCCGGTGCCGACGGTGATCGCATGCATGGGTCCAGCCTCGCGCGCCCCGGCGGTGGTCCACGACCACCGGGGCCCGCAATCGTCTCGGATCCGAGACCGGCCGAGCGGGGCTCAGCCCACGTCGCCGCAGTACTTGCCGGGCTGCGTGACGCTGAGCGGCTGCCGCTGCCGCGCCGCGTCGACCGCGCGCACCGCGTGCGCCGCGACCTCCTCGTACGAGCCGAGTGGTTCGTACGCCGTCCCGTCGGGCCGCAGGTCCTCGATGATCGCCACCGGCAGCCGGTCGATGCGGGCCACCTTGGCGATCCGGAACACCGTGCCCGGCAGGAAGACGACCTCCCGCTCGTGCGCGGCCACCGAGACCTCCTCGATGGCCCGGCCGCTGCGGCCGACCACGACGTACAGCCCCTTCGAGGTGAAGTTCTCCGTCGCCACCCGGGGGTCGCGCGAGGTCGGCAACAGACCCTGCGCGGTGACGATCTGCCCCTCACGGGTGAACCCGGCATCGTCGGGCATGCCGCGGTAGGTGACCCCGCGGTGGCCGGGGAACCTGAGCAGGCCGCGCACCAGGTGCATGGCGCTGAGGGCCGCCCCACTCGGCGGCGGCCCCGGCACGACCTCCAGCAGCCCGGCGTCGACGTACCAGCGCACCGGCCGGTCCAGGACCACCACCGCCCCGCCTCCGGGCTGGCCGAACCACGGCGCCGCGACCCCGTCGTGCACCGTCTCCGGCAGCGGCCCCACCACCCGCAGCACCCGGTACGGGGCGGCGACGTCGGTCGGCGGCTGGGAGCGGAACTGCATCCTCGTGCCGGCCGCGTACAGGTGGTGCGAGGTCTCCTCGCCGAGCAGGTCGAGGAGGTCGCCGGCCCGCACCGTCGCGGGAGCCAGCCCTCCCCCACGGGCGCGGACCCCGGCGACGATCCGGCTGCCCGTCGCGCTGCCGTCAGCATCCTCCTGCGGCGTGACCTCCCGCGCCCGCAGGCCGCCGAGCGGGGTCGCGGCCAGCCGGACCGCCAGGTCGACGGCCTCCTCGGGGGTCGCCACCTCCTCGTACGGCCGGAACGCGCCCCCGCGCGCCGTGGCGCCCACGACGCACCGCTCGACGTCGAGGAGGACCACCCACGGGCCGTCGTGCGCCTTCTCGAGGCTGTCGACGACCTCGACGAACCCGGTGATCGTCGGGTCGGCGGCCTTCGCGGCGTCGAGGCGGAGCCGGGCAGCGCGCACGCGCTCGTCGGCGGGAGTTCCCAGGACGACGGAGACCGTCTCCACGACGTCGGCGAGCTCGTCGAGGGCGACCACCGCGAAGAAGCCGTCGCGCGGGTCGCCGCCCATCCGCCCACGCTTGGCGAGCCCGGCGTCGCCGGTCACGACGGTCACCGAGGCGGCGTCCTCGCAGCGGGTGACGTCGACGGTGCCCCCGGACCAGGTCGCGGTCGTCCGCACGGTCCGCACCCCGGGGCCGTCCAGGAGTGCGGGAAGCGGGTCCGGCGTGCGGTTGAGCGACGTCCAGGGGAGCCCGCCGGCCCGCGACCACGGTGACGCGGAACGGCGTGCGGCGTCGAGTGCGACGAGCACGTGCTCGGTCACCGAGCTGACCTCCTCGAAGGTCGCCGTGCCCGTCCGACCGTCCTGCCCGGTGAAGTGGACCTCGCCGGCCGTGCCGGGACCGGGCGGCCGGACCGCCCGCACCTCGACGGTCTGCGCCCCGACCCGCGCGGTCACCCAGACCTTCTCGACCGCCTCGCGCTCGATCTCGGGCAGGGCGACCAGCGCCGGCACGCCGTCGGTCCGTACACGTGCCAGCAGCTCGTCGGCCGGAACGCCGTACCCGTTCCCCGTCGCGTACGTGCGTGTGCTCCCCCGGTCCCACGTCTGCATGCGGGCGATGTTCCCAGTCACCCGCCCACGAAACCAGCGACCAGTGCCAGACTGCGGCCCATGAGCCAGGTCCCCGCCGCCACCCGCACGCTGCGGGTGCTGCGCTTCCTGGCCGCCCAGGCGGACCCGGTGCCCCTGGAGCGGATCGTGCGCGCCTGCGACCTGCCACGCTCGACGGCGTACCACCTGCTCAACGCGATGATCGACGAGGGCTTCGTCGTCCACCTGCCCGACGAGCACCGGTACGGCCTCGGCGTCGCCGCGTTCGAGGTCGGGTCCGGGTTCAGCCGGCAGGCGCCGCTGCAGCGGATCGCCCGGCGGCCCCTGGCCGCGCTGGTCGACCAGACCCGGTACGGCGCCCACCTCGCGGTGCTCCACGGCCGCGACGTGCTGTACGTCATCGAGGAGCGGGCGCCGGGCCGCCCGCCGCTGGTCACCGACGTGGGCGTACGCCTGCCCGCCCACCTCACCGCCAGCGGTCGCGCCATCCTGTCCGCGCTGCCGGCGGCGCAGGTCCGGGCGCTGTACCCCGACCGGGACGCGTTCGTGGACCGCCACGGGGTCGGACCGTCGTCGCTGACGACCCTGCGGACGCTGCTGCAGGAGACGCGCCAGCGCGGGTACGCTGTGGAGCGGGGCGAGGTGACGCCGGGGCTGGCCAGCGTCGCGGCGCCGGTGCTCGACCACAACGACCACCCCCTCGCCGGGCTGGCGGTGACGTTCCCCGACGACGTCCCCGCCGACGAGGTGTCCGCCCTGGCCGCCGCGGTGGCCCGGACCGCCGAGCAGCTGGGCCGGCGGATCCAGGGACGCTGAGCCTCAGCCCCTGATCTTGCGGGCGCGGACCAGGATCCGCGAGTGGTACGTGCCCGCGTCGTCGCGGTCCCCGCAGGTGATGAGGACGATCCGCGGCCGGCCCGTGTCGGCGTACAGCGCGGCGATCTGCTCGTCGGACAGGCTGCGCACCCGCTGCTTGCGGGTCACCTTGAACCGGTGCTTGCCGACCCTGACGACGTTGCCCCGCCGGAGCGAGGAGAGGTGGTCGAAGACCCCGTCGCCCGCCTCCCAGGTGTGACCGGCGAGCACGGCACTGCCGCGCTGGCCGGGGACGACGCCGTCCTTCCAGCGGTACACGGTGGTGGCGCTGCCGCCGACCGCGAGGCTGCCGTCGTCGCGCAGGCCGACCGCCTTGACGGGGGCGTCGACGGAGATCCGCGCGATCCGGACCCGCTGGCCGGCAGCAGCAGCGCCCGACCGCTCGAGAGCGGGTCCGTCCGCGGTCGCGGTGGCCGCCGGTACGCCCAGCAGACCGATCACCAGCAGCGCCGACGACGTCGTCGCGGCAAGCCCTGCACGCATGCGAAACCTCCCCTGTGGCTGCCACCCGAGTGGCTCCGCACCCCCGCGCGGACGATCCACCGTAGGTCGGCCGCCCCGGGAGGGGAACACGGTCCAGACCACACCCGGGCGTACGCCTCAGGCGTCGGTGACCTCGAAGAGCCGCAGTGCCCCCGACGCGACGTACGCGGAGATCGGCTGGTCGAGCTCGACCCGCCACGCGCCGGCGCCCGGCTCGTCCTGCCCGGCGCGCACGGCGTGGCAGCTGACCGGGAGGACGTGCACCAGGAGGTACGGGGTGGCGTCGGCGGCCCCGGAGGTGCCAAAGGGGAACAGGTGGGTGCCCGCACCGTCGCCGGGCGCCTCCAGCGGCGTACCGACCTTGACCTCCGAGGCGGGCAGCGTGCCGTCGGCGCCGGCCGCGTCCATCAACGACACGGCCAGCGCGGCGGCCTGGGCGGTGAGGGCGCGGGGGCGTACGGGTGCGGTCGTCATGGGAGACAGTGTGGCCGAGACGAAGTTACTCATGGGTAGGATCCATCTCACGGTTCACCCCGACCCCCGAGAAGCGTGCGCCCATTAGGCTTCCCAGAGCGTCACGCCCGAACGAGGAGCAGCCCACCCCATGCAGATCTTTGCGATCGTCGTCTCTCTAGCCATCTCCGTGGTGGCCATCGCCTTCACCGCGGTAGCCGTCAAGAAGATGCTCGGAGTCATCCGGCTCGGTCAGCCCGCCATCGGTCGCACCGGTTCGCCCGGCAGGCGCACGCTGACCATGCTCAAGGAGACGGTCCTCCACACGCGCATGCTGCAGTGGACCTGGGTCGGCATCCTGCACTGGTTCGCGTTCGCCGCGTTCCTCGTGCTGTCGACCGCGGTCGCGGGCGCGTACGGCCAGCTCTTCGACGCCCACTTCGTGCTGCCGATCGTGGGCCACTGGCCGCTCTACACGTGGATCGCGGAGTTCCTCGGCCTCCTCGGGACGCTCGCGATCATCCCGCTGATCATCTACCGCGTGAAGAACCGCCCCTCCAAGGAGGGACGCGGCTCGCGCTTCTTCGGCTCGACCATGTGGCAGGCGTACTTCGTCGAGTTCATGGTGCTGCTGGAGTCCTCGGCGATCCTGTTCATCCGCGGCGCCGAGTACAACCTGCTCTCCCTCGAGGGGTCCGAGCACGCCCGGGGCGCGGAGTTCCCGATCTCGCAGTTCTTCGGCGCCCTGTGGCCCACCGACGACGCGCACGCGCTCGAGAACATCATCTACGTCATCGCGATGATCAAGATCGTCTCCGCGATGGTCTGGCTGCTGATGATCGCCAACAACCTCACCATGGGTGTGGCCTGGCACCGCTTCACCGCCTGGTTCAACATCTGGTTCAAGCGCGAGGAGGACGGCAGCACCGCGCTCGGCGCGATGAAGCCGCTGGTCTCCGGCGGCAAGGCGATCACGCTGGACGACGTCGACGACCTCGACGAGGACTCGATCCTGGGTGTCGGCAAGATCGAGGACTTCTCCTGGAAGGGCATCCTCGACTTCACCACCTGCACCGAGTGTGGCCGCTGCCAGTCGCAGTGCCCCGCCTGGAACACCG
>NZ_JBJEHY010000084.1:0-2687 GCF_051876515.1 Nocardioides sp.
GAGACCTTGCGCATCAAGCCGCTCGAGCCGCTGCTCGACGTCGAGCCCGACCGGAACGGAGAGGACCCGGCCCAGTGCCGCTGCACGACCAGCGACTGGGCGGCCTCGTGGCCGGGCGCGGAGGACGACGTGGTCTGGTACGACGACGACTGGCGTCTGCTGCAGGCCGGCGACAAGCTGCCGACGTTCCTGATGCTCCAGCCCCGTCGCCACGTCGACCTGCACGAGGTGCCCGACGACCTGGCGGCGCGGATGGGGCAGCTGATCGTCGCCCTGACCGCCGCCGTCGAGACGCTGCCCAGCGTCGGTCGGTGCCACGTCATGAAGATCGGCGACGGCGGTGCCCACCTGCACTGGTTCTTCATCGGCCGGCCCGCGCGGATCGGCCAGTTCCGCGGCTCGCCGCTGCTGGACTGGGAGGAGAACCTTCCCTCCGTGCCGCGGGAGGTGCTGGACGCGAACGCCGCGGCGGTCGTCGCCGACCTCGTACGCCGGGTCGGTGGGACCGCCGCCTGATCCGTCCCATCCGCGAGGGCCTCAGGCCAGGACGGCCTCGGGGCCGGCGTACTCCAGCATCTGCTCGGCGTCGAGCCGGGCGCGGCCGTGGCGTCCCTGCACGGCGTTGAACCGGCCGCCGATCTCGACGTCGGCCGAGCGGTCGATCCCGCCCACCAGCCAGGGCAACCACCCGGTAGCGGCCAGGTACGGGCGTACGACCTCGGCGGTGGTGGTCGAGTCGGCTACGAAGGGCAGCACGGCGAGCGGGTCCTGGTCGGCGCTCTCGTTGATGAAGGCGGTGGCGAGGTTCGAGAAGGCCTTCGCGTGGCCGACACCCCCGGGCAGCAGCGTCGCGACGAACTGGCCGGCCGAGCCCTCGGCGGGCTGGCGCATCACGATGCCGCTGGGGGTCACGTCGAGCGGGTTCGAGACGTCGAGCAGGACCTTGCCGACCAGGGCCTCGCCGAGTGAACCGATCACCTGGCGCTGCGGGGCGTCCCACAGGGTCGAGAGCACGACGAGCTCGTTGCCGACCACCGCGGAGGCCAGGTCGGGGGCAACGGTCACCTCGGCACCACGAGCCGCGGACCGTACGACGCGGGCCGCAGCCTCTGCCTTGGCGGCACGGTGGTGGAACAGGGTCACGTCGGTGCCGTGGGAGGCGAACAGGGACGCGATGGCGGTGCCGTGGCGGCCGGGGCCGATGAGAGTGATGGCGTGCGCGCGGGGCGCAGGGGGTGCGTCATGCGAACGGCGGTGGCGGGGGCCTGCGTCATGCGTACGGCCGCCGCGGGGGCGTGCGTCGTGCTTACGGTCGCTGTGGGAGCTTCCGTCATGCGTAGGGCTTCTGCGGGGGCCTTCCGTCATCCGGATCCGCACCTATTGGTGCGCTTTCGCATGACGCAGGCCCGGGTGGCGCGGCCTTCGTATGACGCAAGCCCTGCGCCCCGGCCTTCGTATGACGCAGACCGGGGCCAGTGGCGCGACGCACAAGAAATCTCCCGCTCCCGGGAATGAGCACCGCCGACCTTGCGTTGTACCCCATGAGTGAAGTTGAGTCGATCGCACTCAACTAACTTGAATCATCATCCTTCCCGTCGCAGAATGGGACCACACAGACTCCCCGGCGAGGGCCGGGTCGTATCAATGGAGGTAGCTCACATGGCACGTGCCGTAGGCATCGACCTCGGGACGACCAACAGCGTCGTCGCCGTTCTGGAGGGTGGAGAGCCCACCGTCATCGCGAACGCCGAGGGCGCTCGCACCACCCCGTCCGTCGTCGCTTTCGCGAAGTCCGGCGAGGTCCTCGTCGGCGAGGTCGCCAAGCGCCAGGCCGTCACCAACGTCGACCGCACCATCCGCTCGGTGAAGCGTCACATGGGTGAGGACTGGAAGGTCGACATCGACGGCAAGGCGTTCACCCCGCAGCAGATCAGCGCGTTCGTGCTGCAGAAGCTCAAGCGCGACGCCGAGGCGTACCTGGGTGAGACCGTCACCGAGGCCGTCATCACGGTCCCGGCGTACTTCTCCGACGCCCAGCGCCAGGCGACCAAGGAGGCCGGCGAGATCGCGGGCCTCAAGGTCTCCCGCATCGTCAACGAGCCCACCGCGGCCGCGCTCGCGTACGGCCTCGACAAGGGCGACGACCAGACGATCCTCGTCTTCGACCTCGGTGGCGGCACGTTCGACGTGTCCCTGCTCGAGATCGGTGAGGGCGTCGTCGAGGTCAAGGCGACCTCCGGTGACAACCACCTCGGTGGTGACGACTGGGACAACCGCGTCGTCGAGTGGATGGTGGACAAGTTCAAGGCCGCCAACAACGTCGACCTGGGCGCCGACAAGATCGCCAAGCAGCGCCTCCAGGAGGCCGCCGAGAAGGCCAAGATCGAACTGTCCTCCTCGTCGGAGACGCAGATCCACCTGCCGTACATCACGCACGGCGAGTCGGGCCCGCTGCACTTCGAGGAGAAGCTGACCCGCGCCGAGTTCCAGCGGATCACCTCCGACCTGCTCGAGCGCACCAAGGCGCCGTTCAAGAACGTGCTCAAGGACGCCGGCGTCCCCGTCTCCGACATCGACCACGTGGTCCTCGTCGGTGGCTCGACCCGCATGCCTGCCGTGACCGACGTGGTCAAGGAGCTGCTCGGCGGCAAGGAGCCCAACAAGGGCGTCAACCCCGACGAGGTCGT
>NZ_JBJEHY010000085.1:0-5246 GCF_051876515.1 Nocardioides sp.
GCGCGGGTGCCACGAGTTCACCTCGAGGATCACCTTGTCGGCCTGCTCCAGCCACGTCTTGTTGTTGCCGACCGAGCTCGACGGCACGAGCAGCCCGTCCGGCAGGACGGCCGCGACCTCGACGACGGCGACGTCGAGCTTCCCGTAGAAGCCGAACCAAGTGTGCTGGGCCGAGTGCGACAGGTGGGTGTCGAGGTAGTCGACCTCGCCGGCGTTGATCTCGCCGCGCAGGGTCGGGTCCCCCTGGTACGGCAGCCGCCGTGCGATGCCGTGCACCTCGGCGAGCACGCCGTCGGTGCCGGGCGCCGTCGAGGCGCCGGTGAGGAGGTCGATCCGGAACTCACGACCCGAGTCGTGCGCCTCGCGGATACGCCGCGCGAGAGCGCCCGGGATCGCCTTGGGCGACCCGGCACCCGTGAAGCCACTCATCCCGACCCGGTCGCCCGGGTGGATCAGGGCAGCGGCCTCGTCAGCGGTCCGGACCTTCTCGGCCAGCACGGGGCAGGAGATGCGCTCACTCACCGCCCCAGCATGCCTTGTGACAACTTCACACCGCATTAATCATGATGAATCGAAACGACAAGCGGCCGTGAAACGTCGACCAGCGGTCGCTGGGGGCGACCTTTGCGGCGAGCCGACCAGACCCCGCCTGCTCGCCGCTCAGCGCTCGGCCAGGTACGCCAGCTGGGCGCGTACGGACAGCTCGGCCGCACCCCACAGCACGGGGTCGACGTCGGCGTAGACCCGCTCCACCACGCTGCGCGGCGTCACCGTCGCCCCGGAACCGGGCGCGAGGTCGAGCTCGGTGAGCGCGTCGGTCAACGTGGCCCGCTCCGCGAGCGACACCACGGCCTCCTCGACCTGCGCGAGCCGCTCCTGGCGGTGCGCGAGGTAGTACGTCAACGCCCCCTGGGCGTCCTCGATCACCGGGCCGTGGCCGGGCCAGACGGTGGTGATCCCCTGCTCTCCGCAGAGCGCGTGCAGCCGCTCCAGCGAGCCGAGGTACGCACCGAGCTGGCCGTCCGGGTGCGCCACGACGGTGGTGCCGCGCCCGAGGACCGTGTCGCCGGTCAGGACGGCCCCGTCGGCAGGCACCACGAAGGAGAGCGAGTCGGCGGTGTGGCCGGGAGTGCCGACGACGTGCACCTCCAGCCCGCCCACCGACACCACGTCGCCGTCACCGAGGCCCTCGGTGCCGAGCCGGTACCCCGGGTCGAGGGCGCGTACGCCGCACCCGTGCCGCTCGGCGAACGCCTTGGCGACCTCGGAGTGGTCGAAGTGGTGGTGGGTCAGCAGCACCGCGGCGACGTCACCGGCGACGGCCTCGATCGCAGCGACGTGGGAGTCGATGTCGGGACCGGGGTCGACGACGACCGAGCGCGACGAGTCGGGATCGCGCAGCACCCACGTGTTGGTGCCGTCCAGCGTCATGATGTTGGCGTTGGGCGCGAGCACGCAGGTCGCGGTCGACCCGAACGTGCCCCCGACCCAGGCACTCATCGTGCCGCCAGCAGCTCGGTGTACATCTCCGGCCGGGAGAGCGTGAAATCACCCTCGGGGGTCCGCGCCACCTCGGGCATGAACATCTCGACCGTACGGTGCTGGCTCTCGTCGAGGGTTTCCGCGACGGTGGCGTGCTGGGCCACGTCGAGGCAGGTGAGGTACGTCGGGGGCAGCATCATCAGCTCGTCGGCGTCGACCTGGGCGACGGCGTCGGCCACGTCGGTCCAGGCGACCGAGGACGACTCGGTGGAGACGTCGCGGGTGACCTGGCCGGCCGGCAGGGCGGCGACGAAGAACCAGGTGCGGTACCGGCGCGGCTCGAAGATCGGCGTCAGCCACCCGGACCACGCGCCGAGCAGGTCCGTACGCAGGATCAGGTCGCGGCGGGTGAGGAACGCGGTCAGCGACAGCTCGCGCGTCTCCAGGGCGACCCGGTCGGCCTCCCAGTCGTCGCCGGTTGTGTCGGCGACGACCTCGTCGCCGGACGCGCCGGCGAGCAGGACACCCGACTCCTCGAAGGTCTCGCGGACCGCAGCACAGACCAGGGCGCGGGCCTTCGCCTCGTCACAGCCCAGACGCGCCGCCCACTCGGCGGGCGACGGTCCGTGCCACAGGCCCTCGTCGATGAGCTCGTCGTCGAAGTCGCGCTGGTCGACTCCCCCGCCGGGGAAGACGGCCATGCCGCCGGCGAACGCCATCGAGGTCTGGCGCAGCAGCAGGTACGCCTCGGGGCGGACCTCGCCGTCGCGCAGCAGCACCACGGTGGCCGCGTCACGCGGCTCAGCAGGGTCGGCCGTGCCGGCGGAGAACTCCGCCGCCTGGTCGACGATCCGCTGCGGAAGACGGATCTCCCGCACCTCAGACCTCGACGATCAGCTCGACCTCGACGGGGACGTCGAGCGGCAGCACCGGGACACCGACGGCGGAGCGGGCGTGCTTGCCGGCCTCGCCGAACACCTCGCCGAGCAGCTCGGAGGCGCCGTTGGCGACCTTGGGCTGGCCGGTGAAGTCGGGCGTGGAGGCGATGAAGGCGACGGCCTTGACGACGCGCTTGACGTTGTCGAGGGAGCCGATCTCGGCCTTGATCGCGGCCAGGGCATTGATCGCGCACTGGCGGGCGCACTCGTACCCGGTCTCCTCGTCGACGGCGTCTCCGAGCTTGCCGACGGCGATCATCTCGCCGTTGCGGGCCGGCAGCTGGCCGGAGGTGTAGACGAGGTTGCCGGTGCGCACCGCCGGGACGTACGCCGCCACGGGCGGGACGACCTCGGGGATGACCAGACCGAGCTCCTCGAGACGCTGCTCGACGGACATCACGCCTCCTGGGGACGCTTGAGGAAGGCGATCAGGCCACCGTTGGCGTTGGTCTGGATGGTGACCAGCTCCCAGCCGTCCTGACCGAAGTTGTTGAGCATGAGGGCTTCGTTGTGGAGCGGAATCGGCGCCACCTGGTACTCCCACTTAGTCATGGGCTGAGACTACCTGTCCGCGCCGACGTTCCAGGTGGGCCCGTTCAGCCGGGTTGGCGGTCAGCGCCAGGGCGCGGTCGTACGCCTCGCGCGCCTCGGGCCCGCGTCCCAGCCGGCGCAGCAGCTCGGCCCGCGTCACGTGCAGGGCGTGGTACCCCGCCAACGCGTCGGCGAGCCGGTCCACCTCGGCAAGGGCCACCTGCGGACCGTCGACCTCCGCCAGCGCCACGGCGCGGTTGAGCCGTACGACCGGGGACGGGTCGATCCGCACCAGCCGGTCGTACAGCGCGACCACCTGACCCCAGTCCGTGTCCGCGGCGCTCGGGGCGCTCACGTGGACCGCGTTGACCGCCGCCAGCAGCTGGTACCGGCCGGGCGGCCCGTCCCCTGCGGCGACGGCAGCCAGCCGCTCGCTCAGCAGGGCGATCCCCTCCTCGACCATCGCGGCGTCCCAGGCGCTGCGGTCCTGGTCGGCCAGCGTCACGAGCTCCCCGTCGCGCGAGACCCGGGCGGAGCGCCGGGCGTCGGTGAGGAGCATCAGCGACAGCAGACCGGCCACCTCGCCGTCGTCCGGCAGCAGCTCGCGCACCAGCCGCGCCAACCGGATCGCCTCGGCGGCCAGGTCGGCGCGTACGGCGTGCTCCCCGTCGCTGGCGAGGTACCCCTCGTTGAAGATCAGGAAGAGCACCGCGAGCACCCCGTCGCGGCGTTCGGCCACGTCGGCCTGCGAGGGCACCCGGTACGGGATGTGGGCGGCCTTGATCTTGGCCTTCGCCCGGGTGATGCGCTGCGCCATCGTCGTGGTCGGCACGAGGAAGGCGTGCGCGATCTCGGGGACGGTCAGCCCGCCCAGCAGGCGCAGGGTGAGCGCGACCCGGGCCTCGGTGGACAGAGCCGGGTGGCAGCAGGTGAAGACGAGCCGCAACCGGTCGTCGACCACGGGTCCGGTCGGTTCGGCGGGGGTGTCGTCGACGAGCATGTGGGCCGCCTCGTGCTTGGTCGTGCGCTTCGCCTCCCGGCGCAGCCGGTCGAGGGCGCGCCGGGTGGCGGTGGTGGTGAGCCACCCGCCCGGGTTGGGCGGGACGCCGTCGACGGGCCAGCGCTCGACCGCGACCGCGAACGCCTCGGCGGCCGCGTCCTCGGCGAGGTCCAGGTCGCCGAAGCGGCGCGCGAGGCCGGCCACCACCCGGGCCCACTCGTCGTGGTGGGCGCGGGTGAGGGCGGCGGAGACGTCACGGCTCACCGGGTGGGCCTCATTCGTCGAGCATCGCCTTGACACTGGCCTCGGTCTGGAACGGTCGGACCTCGACCACACCCCGGCACGCCTTGGAACCCTCGGCCGCCAGGGCCAGCGCGACGTCGAGGTCGGGGACGTCGATCACCCAGAACCCTCCGAGGTGCTCCTTGGCCTCCAGGTACGGGCCGTCGGTGACCACGGGCTTGTCGCCCTGGCCGTCGACGGTGGTCGCGGTGGGGGCGGCCTCGAGACCGTCGGCGAAGACGAAGTAGCCCTGCTCGACCAGCTTGTCGTTGAAGGCGCCGGTCTCGGCGAACGAGGCCAGCATCGCCTCCTTGGACTCGTACCCGCCGAACTCCGGGCGGTCGGTCGGGCCGTACACGGACATCATGTAGCGCGGCATCTGGATCACTCCTGGCTCTCGTTGCGTGCGGTGATCTGCTCGAAGGTGGGGAAACGCAGGACCTCCTGCGGCCAGTCCAGGGCCACGGCCATGCGGCCGGCCCAGTCGCGGGCGGTCTCGTCGTCAGCGACCTCGATCACGGCGAACCCGCCGAGGTGCTCCTTGGTCTCCACGTACGGGCCGTCGGAGAAGACGGCCTTGCCGTCGACCGCCTCGACGCTGCACAGGACGCTGCTGCGGTCGAGACCGCCGTCGGTGAACCGTACGATCCCCGCCGCCCGCATGGCGTCGACGACCGCGTCGACGGCGACCGACTTGGCCCTGAGCTCGTCGTTGGTGTGGGGCGGGACCCACTCGTCGTTGAAGGCGATCATGTACGTCGGCATCGCTTCGCTCCGTCCGCAGCCCTCCGGCTGCCACCGCGGGCGGCCCGGTTGGCCACCCCTCACCCGTGCCACGAACGGGTACGGGTCGATACGACACCTTCGGCGGAGACTTCTTCAAGCGTCCCCGCGCCAGTTCCCCGTCCCCCGCGCCCTCCCCTGAGTGTCCCGCCGCGCCCTCCCCTTAGTAATGCGCAGTTATCCGTACGAGGTGCTGCCAATTGACGGCACCTCGTACGGATAACTGCGCG
>NZ_JBJEHY010000085.1:5346-13590 GCF_051876515.1 Nocardioides sp.
AGCAGGCGCAGCGTCTCCTCGCGCGCCAGCATCCGGTCCACCGGCGTACCCGCGGGAGCGCCCGACACGGGGTGGACCATCACCTCGTCGACGCCGAACTCCTCGGCCATCGCGGCGATCCGCGCGCGGGCGGCCTCGGTGGAGTCGACGACCCAGCGCTCCAGCATCTTCTCCAGCAGCTCGACGTGGGCGTCGGGCAGCACGGTCTCGGCCGCCTCCTCGACGGTGAGCTGCGGGCGCATCGGCCCGCCCGTACGCAGGGAGAGCATGCCGAGCGCGTGCGGCCGCGCCAGGCGCATCGCCTCCTCGCGCGTCTCGTGCACGGCGGCGTTGACGGTGAGGAACGTCTGCGGGGTCGGGTACTGCTCGGAGGGCTGGTAGTGGGCGCGGTACCAGTCCAGCGCCTCCCGCGTGCCCTGCCCGAAGAAGTGGTGCGCGAAGACGTACGGCAGGCCCTTCTCAGCCGCGAGCCGGGCCGAGTAGTCCGAGGATCCGAGCAGCCACAGCATCGGCGTGGTGGCCGCCCTCGGCGTGGCCCGCAGGCCCTGGCGGCGCTGTCCGTACGCCACCTCGACGCCCTCGGGACGCATCAGCATGCCGATGTCGTCGACGTACTGGGGGAAGCTGGCCACCGCCGCCTCGGCGCTCTCGGAGGTGGCGCCGCGCAGCAGGTGCTGGGTGAGGCCGTCGGTGCCGGGCGCGCGGCCGATCCCGAGGTCGATCCGACCCGGGTACGCGGCCTCCAGGAGCGCGAACTGCTCGGCGATGACCAGCGGCGCGTGGTTGGGCAGCATGACGCCGCCGGAGCCGAGCCGGATCCGCTCGGTCGCGGCGGCGAGCATCGCGATCAGCACGGGCGGGTTGGTGGAGGCCACCGACTCGGTGTTGTGGTGCTCGGCGACCCAGTAGCGGGTGTAGCCCAGCTCGTCGGCGACCTGCGCCAGCGAGCGCGAGGCCCGCAGCGCCTCCCCCGTCGTCTGTCCGGCGCGGACCGGGATGAGGTCGAGGACGGACAGGGCAGGCATGGGGGAGCTCACTCCCGCCCAACGCCCCTGACGTTGCTGGGTATTCCGCGACGCGAGCGCAGGCAGTTCAGGGCCTGAGGTCGCCGCCCCCGCCCGCCCGACGTCGGCAGCGGGTGAACTGCCTGCGGGGTTGTGCCTGCGCCAGCGCTGGCACCCCCTAGAGTTCGCTGGTGAGCACCACCCCCAGCAGCCCCGCCCGCGAGGAGACGATCTTCTCGGGGCCGTACATCACCACCACCGTCGGCGCGTTCGCGATGATCGTGCTGGTCGCCTTCGAGTCGATGGCCGTCACGACCGTCATGCCGGAGGTCGCACGCGTCCTCGACGGCCAGGCGCTGTACGCCACCGCGTTCGCGGCCCCCTTCGCCAGCGGCGTGGTCGGCATGGTGATCGCGGGCATGTGGAGCGACCGCCGCGGGCCCGGGGCGCCCCTGGTCACCGCGTTCGTGGTGTTCTCGATCGGCCTGGCGATCTGCGCCCTGTCGAACTCGATGGAGGTCCTGGTCGCCGGACGGATCCTGCAGGGCCTGGGCGGCGGCGCGTCGACCGTCGTCCTGTACGTGCTGGTCGGCCTGATCTACCCGGCCCGGCTGCAGCCGCCCGTCTTCGCCCTCTTCGCCGCCGCCTGGGTGCTCCCGGCACTCTTCGGCCCGTACCTGGCCGCCCTCATCGCCGACGCGTTCAGCTGGCGCTGGGTCTTCGGCGGCACCGTCTTCGTGGTCGCGGCGGCCGTCGCGATGCTGATCCCGGTGGTCCGTCGTACGGAGATGGAGCCGGTCGCCGACCCCGAGCCCGCGACGGGGCGGCTCGCGTGGGCCGTCGTCGCCGCGGTCGCCGTCCTCGGCGTCGAGCTGCTGGCCGACCAGCCCGTCCTGGCAGTCGCGGCCGCCGCCGTCACCATCGGCACCCTGTCGCAGCTGCTGCCCGGCGGCAGCCTGCTGCTGCGCCGCGGGCTCCCCGCCGTCATCGCCACCCGCGGCCTGCTCGCGGCCAGCTTCTTCACCGCCGAGGCGTACATCGTCTACGTGCTCCAGGAGAAGTGGGGCATGACGGCCGCGGCCGCCGGCATCGCGCTGACCTGCGTCGGCATCGTGTGGGCCCTGGGCAGCCAGGCGCAGGCGCGTACGAAGAACGTCTCCGACTCCGCCGCCATGACGATCGGCAGCCTGGTCGTCCTGGGCGGCCTCACCTGCATCGCGGTCGCAGTCTGGCTGGAGCCGCCGTCGTGGGTGGCGATCGCGATGTACGTCCTGGCCGGCGCTGGCATGGGGTACGGCTACCCGCGCACCGGCGTGGCCATGCTGGCCGCGTCCAACGACTCCGACCGCGGCTTCAACTCCTCGGCCCTGTCGATCGCCGACTCCCTGGGTGCCGCACTGGGCCTCTCGCTCGCGGGCCTGCTGTTCGCCGCGTCGGAGTCCGGCACCGACCCGTTCGGCGTCGTGTACACGTTCGCGGCGGTGGTCTCGGTGCTCACGGTGCTCGCGGCGACTCGTACGAAGGTCGCCGCCACGGCCTGAGCCCGCCGCTGGTCGAGCCTGTCGGGACACCGACAGGACCGACCGGACGACGGGCCGCGTACTGGCTGGCGCTGGGCGCCACCGCGCTCAGCGCAGGAACGGGTTGTGCTGGACCAGCTGCGTCTTGGTCCACGCCTTGCCGAGTCCCCAGGTGTCGCCCGCGTTGGCGAGCGCGAGGGCGGCCAGGGTCGCGGCGCCGAGCAGGTGCTCGTCGAGGACGGGGTTGTTCTCGGGGGGCAGGACGACGGTCCACATCAGCACGTACAGCAGGGCGCCCGTCGCGCCGGCGATGCGCATGCCGATGCCGAAGGTCAGCGCCAGGCCGATGCCGAGCAGGCCGATCATGAAGAGCCAGTCGGCCCAGGCCGCACCCGCGATGGAGTTGTAGATCTCCTTGAAGGGGCCGTCGGCGCCGAAGGCGAGGAAGCCTTCCGTGGGACTTCCGCCGTTGATCCAGGCGGCGTCACCGAACCGGTCGAGGTTGCCCTGCTGGTCGTAGCCAGTGTGGAAGCCGAGGGCGAGCAGCTTGTCGAAGAAGGCCCACAGGAACGTGAGGCCGAAGCCGATCCGCACCACCGCGAGCGCGCGCTGCGCGGCGTGGGAGATGCCGACCGGTTCGCCGTCGGGTGGGACGGCCGTGCTCTCGTGCCGGTGCGTACGGACCGGGTTGACGTGCGTTGTCATGGCTGACTCCTCCGCTGGGGCGGACGGGGTGCCCGCCGGTACCTCCAGCGTGCGCCCGAGCGTCCGTGCAGGTCAGAGGCGTGCGTCCCCTCACGCCGGGCCCTCTGCCGGGCATCTGCGGGCAGTTCGGCGGGGGCGGTCCAGCCCGGTCTGCAGTGGATCCGCGCCACGTGGTGGCACACGGGCGCCGCAGATCCCTCGCGCGGCGCCGGGCGGCTGGACAGCGGTCCCGCACGCCCCTAGGTTCACGTCCACGACCCGCGGACACACGGGGCGACGGTGACGGGGGCACGTACGCCGGGCGGCCCCGCCAGGCACGGCACTACTCGGGGAGTTGATCGCACGGTGGCAGTACGACGGCAGCCCGGCGGGCACGCGACCATGCGTCCACAGCGGCCGGCCGTCCACCCGGCCTGGCGCTCGGAGTTCGTCACGACGCTGCGCCGCCGCAGCGTCGATCCGGCGCTGATCCGGGAGCACCTCTCCCATCTGGAGGCCCGCCTGGGCGAGACCGGCGAGCTGCCGGGGGTCGCACTCGGGAACCCCCGGGAGTACGCGCTCTCCCTCGGGCTCCCGTGGCACGCGTCCAGTCCACGCAAGCTCGCCCTGGCCGCGCTGGTGGCCACCGCGTGGACGGCCTGGACGTCGGCCACCTGGGCCGAGCAGGAGGCCGGGCGCGGGACCCTGACCCTCGGGGTGCTGCTCAGCGGCCTGGCGATCGCGGCCGGGGTCACCGCGGCCCAGATGCTCGCCGCGCGCCAGCCGCGCCACGCGACCGCGTGGTCGATCGGCGCTCTCGTGGTGCTCCTGGGGCTGCTCCTGCTGCTGGGCAGCACGTTCGAGCAGCCGTTGCTCAGCGCCCCCACCTGGCTCTGGTACGTCGCCACCGCCGTGGCGTTCGCGCTGGGCCTGGCCGTGGACGCGGCGCAGCGGCTGGGGACCGCTGAGGTGGACCCAGCGACGGGGCGGCGCCTGCGACCGCTCTGGCGTGACCTGCTCACGGCGCCCTGAGCCGCGGTCGCACCAACGCAGGCAGTTCACGCGGCCGAGGGCCGGGCGCAGCGTGCGCGCCGGCTCCGCAGTCTCGAACTGCCTGCGCCGTCGTGCCTCAGAGCAGCTCGGGTCCCGTCTTCTCCCGCACCTCGGCCTCGGTGACCCCCGGCGCGAGCTCGACGAGCTTGAGCGCCCGCTCGCCCAGGGTCCCGGACGGCGCCTGCTCGCCCGTGGCGGGGTCGACCACGTCGATGACGCACAGGTCGGTGATGATCCGCTGCACGACGCGCTTGCCGGTGTACGGCAGGTCGCACTCCTCGAGGATCTTCAGCGACCCGTCCTTGGCGGTGTGCTCCATCAGCACGACGACCTTCTTGGCGCCGTGGACCAGGTCCATCGCCCCGCCCATGCCCTTGACCATCTTGCCGGGGATCATCCAGTTCGCGATGTCACCGTTGCGGCTGACCTGCATCGCGCCGAGGATCGCGGCGTCGATCTTGCCGCCGCGGATCATCCCGAACGACTGCGCGGAGTCGAAGAACGACGCCCCGCGGCGTACGGTCACCGTCTCCTTGCCCGCGTTGATCAGGTCGGCGTCCACCGCGTCCTCGGTCGGGTAAGGCCCGACCCCGAGGATCCCGTTCTCCGACTGCAGCACCAGCTCGACGTCGTCGGCCACGTAGTTGGGCACCAACGTCGGCAGGCCGATCCCGAGGTTCACGTACGAGCCGTCGGTCAGTTCCGCGGCCGCCCGTGCGGCCATCTCCTCACGCGTCCAGGCCATCGGTCAGCCCTCCTGTCCCGCGGAGCGTACGGTCCGCTTCTCGATCCGCTTCTCGGCGGCCTGCTCGGGTGTCAGGGCGACCACCCGCTGCACGTACACGCCGGGGGTGTGCACGTCGTTGGGGTCGATCTCGCCGGGCTCGACCAGCTCCTCGACCTCGGCGATCGTCACCCGCCCGCACATGGCGGCGAGCGGGTTGAAGTTGCGCGCGGAGTCGCGGTAGACGAGGTTGCCGTGCCGGTCGCCCTTCCAGGCGCGGACCAGGCCGAAGTCGGCGACGATCGACTCCTCGAGCACGAACTCCTTGTCGCCCTCGGTGGTCGCGAAGACCCGCGTCTCCTTGGCGGGCGAGGCGACCTGGACGCCGCCGTCGGCGTCGTACCTCCACGGCAGTCCGCCTTCGGCGATCTGGGTGCCGACACCGGTGGCGGTGAAGAACGCCGGGATCCCGGACCCGCCGGCGCGCATCCGCTCGGCCAGGGTCCCCTGCGGGGTCAGCTCCACCTCGAGCTCGCCGGAGAGGTACTGCCGGGCGAACTCCTTGTTCTCCCCCACGTAGGAGGAGACCATCCGCCGGATCCGCTTCTCCATGAGCAGCTTGCCCAGGCCCCAGTCGTCGACGCCGCAGTTGTTGGAGACGGCCTCGATGTCGCCGACCCCGGCCTCCAGCAGCGCGTCGATGAGCACCGACGGGATGCCGCACAGCCCGAAACCACCGACCGCGATCCGCGACCCGGAACCGATGTCCGCAACCGCTTCGGCGGCGCTGGCCACCACCTTGTCCATGACTGCCTCCTGGGGACGGGAACTGCTTCGATTCAAGCCAGCCGTCCCCGCCCCGTCAACGGCCTCGGGGCGTCGGCGCCGAAGAGGTCGTCCCCCGAAACGGATGAACGGGTAGCGTTCATCTGGTGAACGCATCTGCGGACGCCCCGGTCGACGTCGTGGGCCGCGTCTCGACCCTGCTCCGCGCTCTCGCGGACGCCGAGCCCGACGGCACCACCACGGCGGCCGCGGCGCGTACGGCCGGTCTGGCCCGTCCCACCGCGCACCGGCTCCTCACCCACCTCGCCACCACGGGCCTGGTCGACCGCGACGCCAACGGCCGCTGGCTGCTCGGGCCGGAGCTGTACCTCCTCGGCAACGCCGCTGCCGCCCGCTACGACGTCACCGCCCTGGCACGTCCGGTGGTGCGTCGCCTCAGCCTGGCGACCGGCGAGAGCGCCTTCCTGTCGGTGCGCCGCGGCAACGAGACGGTCTGCCTGCTGCGCGAGGACGGCTCCTTCCCGATCCGTTCGCACGTGCTGCACGAGGGGATCCGGTTCCCGCTGGGGGTCGCCTCGGCCGGGCTGGCGATCCTGTCGTACCTGCCCGAGCGCGAGGTGGACGAACTCCTGCGCGTCGACCTGGAGCCGGCGTACGGCCCGACGCACTCCGCCGCGGCGGTCCGCGAGCGCGTGGCCCGCACCCGACGCACCGGGTACGCGGTCAACCCGGGGCTGCTGGTCGAGGGCTCGTGGGGTCTGGGCGCCGCCGTCTTCGACGAGTCCGGGTCACCGCGGTGGGCGCTGACTCTGACCGGGATCGAGCAACGGTTCTCCGCCGCGCGCCGCCGCGAGATGGGGGCGCTGCTGCTCCAGGAGGCGCACGACCTGTCCACCTCGCTGCGCGGGCGCTGAGTCAGGTCCTATTCTCGCCAGTGTGACCACCTCGACGACCGGCCCCGGCTCCGCCGTGAAGCTGCACGTCGTCACGGGCAAGGGCGGGACGGGCAAGTCGACGGTCGCCGCGGCGCTGGCGCTCGCGCTGGCCTCCAGCGGACGCAACGTCCTGCTGTGCGAGGTCGAGGGACGTCAGGGGATCGCGCGGATGTTCGACGTCGACCCCCTGCCGTACGAGGAGCGCCGCCTGGCCAAGGGGCTGCCCGGACCGGACGGTCGCGCCGGGCAGGTGCACGCCCTGCACATCGACGCCGAGTCGGCGCTGCTGGAGTACCTCTCGATGTACTACAAGCTCGGCCGCGCCGGGAAGGCGCTCGACCGGTTCGGCGTCATCGACTTCGCCACCACCATCGCGCCCGGCGTCCGCGACGTGCTGCTCACGGGCAAGGTGTACGAGGCCGTGCACCGCAACGCCCGCAACAAGAACGCCACCGTGTACGACGCCGTCGTGCTCGACGCGCCACCGACCGGGCGCATCTCCCAGTTCCTCAACGTCAACCACGAGCTGGCCGGGCTGGCCCGGATGGGGCCGATCAAGGGGCAGGCCGACAACGTGATGGCACTGCTCCGCTCGCCCCGCACCGCGGTGCACCTGGTCACGGTCCTCGAGGAGATGCCCGTGCAGGAGACCGCCGACGGGATCGCCGAGCTCGAGGCGGCCGGGCTGCCGGTGGGCACGGTGGTCGTCAACATGGTCCGGCCCCGCGACCTGGGTGACGCCGACCTGGCCTCCGCGATGGCGGGCACCCTGGACCGGGGGCGGATCGCCGCCGACCTGGCCGAGGCGCGACTCGACGTCGACGACGCGGTGATCGACTCGCTGCTCGACGACGCGCACGCCCACGCCGTACGCCGGGCGCTGGAGGACTCCCAGCGCGAGGTGGTCGCCGACCTGGACCGCCCCACCGTCGAGCTGCCGCGGATGGCCGGCGGTGTGGACGGCGGCGCGCTGCTGGAGTTCGCGGCCGCGCTGCGCGAGCAGGGGATGGCATGAGCACCGCCCCGGTCCTCGACGTGGACGCGCTGCTCGCCGAGCCGTCCACGGAGATCATCGTGTGCTGTGGCGCGGGAGGCGTCGGCAAGACCACCACGTCGGCCGCCCTCGCCCTGCGCGCCGCGGAGATGGGGCGCAAGGTCGTCGTCCTCACCATCGACCCGGCCCGCCGGCTCGCGCAGTCGATGGGCATCGAGCAGCTCGACAACACCCCGCGCCCCGTGGCCGGGGTCGACCCGTCCGCCGGCGGTTCTCTGGACGCGATGATGCTGGACATGAAGCGGACCTTCGACGAGGTCGTGGAGTCCCAGGCCAGCCCCGAGAAGGCCCGCCAGATCCTGGAGAACCCCTTCTACATCGCCCTGTCCAGCTCGTTCGCAGGGACGCAGGAGTACATGGCGATGGAGAAGCTGGGCCAGATCCACCGCGACGCCCGGCGCGACGGCACGTACGACCTGATCGTGGTCGACACCCCTCCCTCACGCTCGGCGCTGGACTTCCTCGACGCCCCCGAGCACCTGTC